>BDTL01000119.1 GCA_002898115.1 bacterium BMS3Bbin02
GACGGCTTCTACTACGACTTCAACATCGGTCGGGCGTTTACGCCCGACGATCTCGAGGCGCTTGAGGCGCGGATGGATGAGATTATCGCCGAAGATCAACCCTTCGAGCGAGATGTCCTGGGGATCCCCGAGGCGCTCGAGATGTTCAAAGACCACACCTACAAGGTCGAGATCATCAAGGCTGTCGACGAGGCGCAGGGTGCCGGCGCCGACGAAGTATCGATCTACCGCAACGTATCGTTTGTCGATCTGTGTCGTGGTCCTCACGTGCCGTCAACCGGGCGTATCAAGGCGAAGAAGTTGCTTCGGTCGGCCGGTTCGTACTGGCGCGGTGATGAGAAGCGGGATCAGTTACAGCGGATTTACGGCACTGCGTGGGAGTCGAAGAAGGAACTTGACGCTTACCTGTTCCGCATCGAAGAGGCGAAGCGGCGTGACCACCGCAAGCTGGGCGCCGAACTCGATCTGTTCTCCTTTCCGAGCAGGCTTGGACCCGGGCTCGCCGTGTGGCATCCCAAGGGCGCGCTGCTTCGCAAGGAGATTGAGGACTATTCACGTCGTACCCATCTCGCGGGTGGGTACGACATGGTGTTCAGTCCTCATGTCGCCAAGGCGGATCTGTGGCGCACATCGGGGCACCTGGAGTTCTACGCCGAGGCGATGTACCCGCCGATGGAGATGGACGGCGAGACAGAATATCGGATGAAGCCGATGAACTGTCCGTTCCACATCATGATCTTTGATGGCAAGGGGCGGAGCTACCGCGATCTTCCGATGCGCCTCTTCGAGCTCGGGACGGTATACCGATACGAGCGCTCAGGCGTTGTCCATGGGTTGATGCGGGCTCGTGGATTCACCCAGGACGACAGTCACATTTTCTGCACCGAGGACCAACTTGGCGGTGAGCTGGCATCACTGCTCGACTTTGTGTTGTCTGTTCTGCGTGACTTTGGTTTCGAGGAGTTCGAGGCTGATCTATCAACGCGACCCGAGAAATGGGTGGGCGAGGAGGATCTCTGGGACAAGGCGGAGGAGTCGCTCGGGGATGCATTGCGCGTCGCCGACCTGGAGTACACGGTCGCCGAAGGTGAAGGAGCGTTCTACGGTCCGAAAATCGACATTCATGTACGAGACGCGATCGGCCGGCGCTGGCAGCTCTCAACTATCCAGGTCGACTTTGCTCAGCCGATCAACTTTGATCTCGGGTATACGTCTCCAGAGAACACTCGCACCCGTCCGGTCATGATTCACCGGGCGCTGCTGGGGTCTATTGAGCGGTTCATCGGCATTCTCATTGAGCACTATGCCGGCGCTCTCCCCGGCTGGTTATCGCCGGTGCAAGCAACGGTGATCCCGGTCGCCGATCGCCATAACGACTATGCCAACGAGGTCGCCGATGAACTCCGCTCGGCCGGTCTGCGCGTAGCGGTTGACCAGGCCGATGACACGGTAGGAGAGAAAATCCGCCGTGCCGTGACTCAGAAACATCCGGCCGTGATCGTGGTCGGTGACAACGACGTGGCGAACACGACAACCGGGTTTCGGGTTCGCGGGTCGGATCGGGAGGAACGTGGCGTCTCGGTTGCCGACACCGTGACCAGGTTGTCCGAACTGTGCGCGGCGCCGCGGTAGACCGGACCGTGCTGTGGCGGGATTTGTGACCCCGCCGTGGCGCTAGTGTGCGCAGATCGTCTGAGAGGAAGACAGTGTGCGTAGGTTTGTCCAACTGCTCGCTACGTTGGTTCGCAAGTCCCCGGTAGCGATCCTGGTCGGCTCGGTGGCGCTCACGGTGGTGTTTGGAGTGTTCGCCGGCCAACAGGTTCAGGCCGAGGGTAACGAGGGCTTTTCTCCGGACTCAGCTGAGTTTCGAGCATTTGATACTATTGCGGAGTACTTCTCGGACAACTCCGAGGAGCCCGTTCAGGTCGTTGTTCAGGCGAGATCCGGCAACGATCTCTTTACCGCTGCCGCACTGCGGGAGTACGTCACGACCATCGCCACAATCGAGCAGTCACGGGCCGGCGAGCTCATGGTCGGGCGTCCCGGGGGCGATGTCATCGGTTTCTTTACGCCGGTCATCCAGGCCCTCGAAGGCCGGGCAACCGAGCTCGGGATATCGTTTGACATGTTGCTACAGAACGTCACGGACGACGATGTCAAGCAGGCATTCTTCGGTGCGATGGAGCAGTTGCCGCCCGACGTTGCCGGAGTGTTCCCGCGGCTGTTTGGCGAGGGAGCCGACCTGACTGTACCGACCGCGGATACCGGTTTGATTGTCATGTTCCTCAATGTGAGCGACCTTGATGATCCCGATCAGACGATCCTCCAGTCCAT
Source organism: bacterium BMS3Bbin02 (assembly GCA_002898115.1). Classification (GTDB taxonomy): domain Bacteria; phylum Actinomycetota; class Acidimicrobiia; order Spongiisociales; family UBA5794; genus BMS3BBIN02. Next base: position 2,335 of record BDTL01000119.1, read on the forward strand.
CGAGGTCGACATGGCCGACAAGGTGGAGGGGCTCGACACCGAGGTCACCGACGCATCTGCCTTCAGTTTCGCGCTCCTCTTCTCGGACCAGGATGAAACCACCGCAGAAATTGGTCGGCTCTTCGGCTTTGCATTCATCATCATCATCCTGATCCTCGTGTTCGTGTACTGGTTCACGCCGCCGCCGGGAAGAGCAGCGTGGTCCCTGCGCCGAGCTGTCGCGGACATGTCACTCACGATGCTGGTCATTGTTATGTCGATCACATGGATGAACGGGATCGGCGTGCTATTCGGGCCGAAATACCTGGGGTTCATCGGTAACTTTTCGCCGCTACTCCAGATTGTGCCGATCCTTCTGATCGGGCTTGGGGTCGACTACGCCATCCATACCACGGCGCGCTACCGCGAAGAGCTTCACGAAGGCGAGACTGTTGACGGGGCCGCGACAAACGCGACACTTACCGTTGGGATCGCCCTGGTGCTTGCGACCGCGACCACGGCTGTCGGATTCCTGACGAACATCACGAATCCGGTGACCGCTCTGAAAGACTTCGGTATCGTTGCGTCGATCGGCATAATCTCCGCCTTCATCCTGATGTTGACGGTCGTGCCGTCGATTCGCGTGCTGCTCGACCGGCGAGCCGAAAAACGCGGGGTGTTGCCGGTGGAATCGCTGGGAACGTCAGCCAACCGGTTCCTGCCGAAACTTATCGGAAGGACCGCGTTTCTTGCCGAGCGACTTGCGGTGCCGACGCTACTCGTTGCGGCACTGCTGGGCGGTATCGGGGCCTACGGGCTGACGCGGCTCGACACGACGTTCAGCTTTACGGATTTCTTGCCAGACGACTCGCCCCGCCTGGTGACATTTGAGACGATCACCGACAAGTTCGGCGGGGGTTTCGGGGAAGAAACCGAGGTCATAATCGAGTCCGACACCGTCGCCTCGGTCGCGACCCACAATGCGCTGGTTGCCGCTCTCGGTAACCTCGCATCGACCGAGAACGTCCTCCAATTCGGCGACCAGGCAGCCGCGGAAAGCCCGGTGTCCGTCATTGCTCAGCTGGTCTCTCCGACAGAGATCCAGAGCGAAGAGTTCATGCAATACGCCTTCGCTAACGGACTCCGGCAGGACCTCACTGTTGCTCCGGGCACAGACGTCGCAGCACTGTACGACAAGGCGGTCGAAATCGTACCGCAGACGATGGCGCGGGTCCTTGCAAAGGTCAACGGCTCGTACCGTTTCATGGACATCGGGGTGTCGACTCAGGCGGGAGAGTCGGGTGCTCGGCAACTGAACGCAGATCTCCGGGCAGCGTTCGCCCCCGTGGAGAACCTTGAGGGCACCACCGTTGTCGCGACGAACCAGAACATCGTCTCGGACGGGGTCATCCAGGCGCTCGGAGACTCCCAGGTCTCCTCGCTGTTCCTGACCATCATCGCGGCCATGACGCTGCTCGTCATCACGTTCGCTATCGAGGCGCGTCGCCCCTTCCTTGGTGTGATCACGATCCTGCCGGTTGTTCTGATTGTGCTGTGGGTGTTCGGCATGATGTCTTTGACGGGCATCCCGTTCAACCCGGTGACTGCGATGATTGCCAACATCGCCATAGGGATCGGTGTGCCGTATTCGATTCACATCACTCACCGCTACCAGGGTGATCGGGACAAGGCCGAATCAGCGGAGGTCGCAATACGTGAGACTGCAACACACACCGGCGGCGCTCTCGCCGGTTCTGCCTTCACGACGGCTGCCGGGTTCGGGATTCTTGTTACCGCTTCCCTGTTGCCGTTTCGCCAGCTCGGATTGGTGACGGTGTATGCCATCGTGTTTGCTCTGCTGGCATCGGTTCTGGTACTCCCGTCGATGCTTATCCTGTGGGATCGGTGGCACGCGAAACGTGGTCACAGTGCAGTTGACCACACGCGATAGCCGTGCCCGAACTTTTCTGACCGAGGACACAACATGACAGACAGGCGAGGAATCGAGATCGACCCGGACGTCGCTCAAGCAGCGGCACTCCCGGAGGATCTCAACGCGAACGTCGTCGGTGTATACACGGTACCGAATACCGATCGCCGGAAATGGGCCGGCCTTGTCTACCTCGCCGCTGCGGCCGGTGTCGCGTTGGCTATCACCCAGGGCCTACCCACGGGGATGTGGCTTATCGTGGGACTCTTTGTAGCGATCGGTGTGCATCACATCGCATCTGGATGGGACCTGAAGGTTCGCGAAACTGAGGCGTTGGACCTGGCCAACAAGGTTGTCGGATTCGGAGTGGGCCACGCGTCTGCACAGCTCACATTTCAAGGGTTTCGAGCGAGGCCCATCTGGAACGTGCTCGTGTTCTCAGCCGATGAGCCGCCGACCCGGCGAGCGTTGGTACGCATCAACGCGCTCAGCGGCGAGGTCATTGAACAGTACGCCGAGCCGGTACCGGAGGGCGAGTTGTCCTGACGCCCGCTTCGAGCGTCAGGTTCCGGGGAAGCCTATCGGTCGCCGAGAGGAACGAAGTCGAGCGGAGCAGGGCCGGTGTATACCTGGCGGGGGCGGGCAATCCGAGTCAGAGGATCTTCGGACATTTCCTTCCAGTTGGCGATCCAGCCCGGTAGGCGACCAAGCGCAAAGAGCACCGTGAACATACGCGGCGGAAACCCGAGTGCGCGGAAGATGATCCCGGAGTAGAAGTCGACGTTCGGGTACAGGTTGCGCTCGATGAAGTAGTCGTCCTCGCGGGCGGCCGCCTCAAGTCCCTTCGCGATCTCAAGGAGTGGGTCGTCGCCCGCCACCCGCTCAAGTACGTCGTCGGCGTACTTTTTGAGAATCCTTGCCCGCGGGTCATAGTTCTTGTATACGCGGTGGCCAAAGCCCATGAGCCGGAACGGATCGTCCTTGTCCTTGGCCCGTGCGATACACGACTCCGTGGTCGCTTCGGGGTCGTCGTGGATGGACTGAAGCATGGCGATAACAGCCTGGTTCGCACCTCCGTGAAGTGGACCCCACAGTGCGTTCATGCCAGCAGCGACAGAGGCGAACAGGTTTGCCTGACTTGAGCCCACGAACCTGACTGTGGCTGTCGAGCAATTCTGCCCGTGGTCGGCGTGAAGTATCAAGAGCACGTTGAGAGCTTTGACGATTACCGGATCGATCTCCGCGCGATGGACAGGGAGGCCGAACATCATTGCCAGGAAATTCTCGACGTATGTGCGCGAATTGTCGGGGTACATGTACGGCTGGCCGATGGACTTCTTGTACGCCCACGCCGCAATAGTCGGCATCTTGGCCATGAGTCGAATTGCGGATTCGCGAACGGCGGCGGCATCTCCGGGGTTGTGATACTCCTCGTAGAACGTCGAGATGGCATTCGTCGCCGATGACAAAATGGCCATCGGGTGAGCGTCACGTGGGAACGCATCGAAGAAGCGTTTCATCTCTTCGTTGAGCAGGGTATGGACTCGCACTGCGTCGGACCAACTCTGGAGCTCGGCTGCGTTGGGCAACGACCCCTCGAGGAGGAGGTATGAGACTTCGAGGAACGAGCAGTGAAGCGCAAGATCCTCAATCGAATAACCACGATGCATCAACTGACCCTCGGCGCCGTTGATATAGGTCAAGGCTGATGTGGTGCCTGCGGTGTTGGCGAACCCCGGGTCGAATGTGACCACTCCGTGCTGTGCGCGCAGGGAACGGATGTCGAGTCCCTCGTTGCCTACGCTCGACTCGACAATGTCGAGGGGATTATCCTTACCGTCAATTTGTAGGTTCGCTATTGTTTCAGCCACGGTATGACACTCTCCCTTAGAAATCTGTAACGTTTATTCAGCCCCCGAAGTCTCTCTGATCATAGCGACCGGGTTCGATGCTCGATTCCACGCTATCTTGTCGGGCCATATGAGGAGTTCGTAATTGCTCGATTTGAGAGGGCGTAACATGCTCGCCCCAATTCTCGACCCGATAGCGAAGGCGCTGTCGAGGGCGAAGCTGACGCCAACGATCGTGACGATTGTCGGACTGGTCGTGTCCATTGCCGGTGCTGTCGTAATCGCAATGGACGAATGGGTCATCGGTGCCGCAGTGGTCGCCGGTGGGACGCTGCTCGATGCACTCGACGGCCCCCTCGCGAGGTTCCAGGGTACGGCATCAACCCGGGGGGCGTTCATTGACACGATGTCTGACCGCTTCGGCGAGCTGGCAGTGTGGGGTGGACTCATATTTGCGTTGCGGGGAGATGAACTCTCGCTCATGCTGGCGGTCTTCTCCCTCGGGTTCGCTCTGCTCATTCCCTATGTGCGCGCCAAGGCGGAAAGTTGGGACGCAGAGGGGCGCGGCGGGTGGATGGGTCGCGCAGAGCGGATGATTCTGTTGGTCGGTGGAATCTTCATTTCCGGGCTCGGCTTCGATGTGATTCGACCTATGTTGTGGATCATGGTTGTCCTCGCAGGATTCACCGTCGCGCAACGAATTCGTAACACGTGGGTACAGCTCCCCGAATGAAGGGCTGGCTTGGTTACGCCGCATACAGGACGCTCTCGGGTCTGTTCGGGCTGCTCCCCGAACCCGCTGTTCGACGTCTTGGCAGCGGTATCGGTCGAGCGTCGTCGTATGTTCTTGGTGAACGTAAGCGGCTCATTCGACGTCATCTGACGCGGGTTCTCGGTGAGCCCCCGCCTCCTCGCCTCGTGCGGGATGCGTTTGCGAGTTACGGCCGCTACTGGGCAGAAGTATTTTGGGTTCGTCCCCGTCGCAAAGCTGCATTTGTGGCCAGCGCCGAAGTCGAGGGCATGCAAAACGTCCGGGACGCTGTGGACGCCGGCAACGGACTCATCATGGGTCTCATTCATTCGGGTAACTGGGAGGTTGCCGGGAGCATGGCCGAAGAGGTCGGTCTGAAGGCCCTCGCCGTGGTAGAGGGTTTGAAGAACGAGAGGATTGTCGCGTGGTTCAAGTGGTGCCGCGAGTCGATGGGGATTGATGTCGTGGTCGCCCACAAGGGGTCTGCGGTTACGAGGGACCTTCTGAAGAAGTTGCGCGACGGAGGGATGATCGCGCTCGTATCCGATCGAGATGTGGGCGGCCGGGGAGTGCCGGTGATATTTTTCGGCGAGGAGACAACCATGCCGGCGGGACCTGCAGCACTCGCGGATAAGACCGGAGCGGCACTACTTCCGGTTGGCAACTTCTTCAAAGACGGACCTGGTCATCGGATTGTCGTGGGCTCACCCATCGAGATACCCACCGGACTTGGCGACAAAACCGAGCGTATCGCCGAGATCACGCAGCGTCTTGCTCATGCGTACGAGGATCTGATCCGCCAGAGTCCCCAAGATTGGCATATCTTTCTGGAGAACTGGCCGAGTGATGCCAAGGATGAATCATGAAAATTGCGCTGGTGTCTCCGTACGATATGGGGAAGCCGGGTGGGGTGCAGGATCAGGTGGCCCTGCTCGCACGTTGGCTCGTGGGTTCCGGTCACGATGCGTATACGGTAGGTCCCGGCGAGATTCGTGAGGACCTGGGAGCGATTGAGCATCGCAGCGTCGGTGGCTCAAGGTCGCTCATGGTGAACGGATCGACTGTGCCGCTTGCCATGGGGTGGCGGGTGAAAGCGGCGACGGTGGACGCCATTGTTGATGCCGATGTCGTTCATGTGCATGAACCGTTCGTTCCGAGTGTGGGGACCGCGGCCCTCAATAGTGCGAAGCAGCCCGTCGTAGCGACCTTCCATGCCGATCCGGCGAGGTGGACACGTCGGGTCTATTCGCTTGGAGCGTCGGTCGCACGTCGCCTTGTAGGTCAGGCTGATGCGGTCACGACCGTCAGTCCCGTTTCGGCGTCGGCAATCGAATCATTCGCGGACTACGAGACTATTCCCAATGCGGTGGACCCGTCCTTGTACCGACCGGGAGCCAAGGTGCCGTCCCAGGTGATGTTCCTCGGTCGCAACGATCCACGCAAGGGCCTCCACGTTCTGCTTGAAGCGTGGCCGACAGTACAAACCGCCTGTCCCGAAGCGACGTTACTGGTCAATGTCGATGGTGACTCCGCAATGGCGGGCGTACGCTATTTGGGCAGGCTGCCCGAAGAAGCAAAACAGCGTCTGTACTCCGCAAGCGACATCTTCTGTGCACCCAATACCGGCGGTGAGTCGTTCGGTATTGTCGTCGCAGAGGGGTTGGCCGCGGGGTGTGCTGTTGTCGCGTCCGCCATCCCCGCATTTGTGCATGTGGCCGGGAGTGCCGGTGTGTTCGTACCGGTTGGTGATCCCGTTTCCCTCGCTGACGCGTTGGTACGAGTCATTCGCGACGACACACTGAGACAGGCCAACCAGGCTTGCGGCATTGACCGTGCGGTACAGTTCTCGATCGACCGAGTCGGACCCGCTTACCTCGCAACCTACGAGCGTGTTCTCGCGCGGTGACCGGACGCCCGTTTGGAGAGTGCTCCTTCGCGTTAGTTACGGTGGTTTCGTCGCCCCGGCGTTTCACACCTTGCGTATTTCAAGTATTCTGTTTGTGCAAGTTGCTCGTGAAGGAGACCGTCCTGTGAACACCCCTGCCGGCCAAAAAGGCACAGACACCGTGAAACGTGGTCTGGCTGAAATGTTGAAGGGCGGCGTCATCATGGATGTCGTCAACGTAGAGCAGGCGAAGCTTGCAGAGGCTGCCGGAGCCGTGGCGGTCATGGCCCTCGAGCGGGTCCCCGCGGACATTCGCGCTGTCGGCGGTGTAGCCCGTATGGCCGATCCAAGCATTGTAGGAAGCATCGTCGCTGCGGTTGAGATCCCCGTTATGGCCAAGTCGCGCATTGGACATTTCGTGGAGGCGCAGATCCTTGCTTCGCTCGGCGTCGACTACATCGACGAGAGCGAGGTGTTGTCGCCAGTCGACGAATTCCACATCGACAAGTGGTCCTATGACGTGCCATTCGTTTGCGGAGCGAAGGACCTGGGCGAAGCGCTCCGTCGCATCGGAGAAGGTGCCGCCATGATTCGCACAAAGGGCGAGCCGGGAACTGGCAACGTCGTCGAAGCGGTTCGGCATATGCGGACGATGACATCTCAGATCCGTTCGTTGACGCTCCTTGGTGCCGACGAAATCATGAGTGCCGCGAAAGACCTCGCGGCCCCGTATGCCCTCGTGAAAGAGGTCGCCGAGACCGGCAAACTCCCTGTCGTGAACTTCGCTGCAGGCGGCATCGCCACCCCGGCCGACGCGGCATTGATGATGCAGCTTGGCTGCGACGGCATCTTTGTTGGATCGGGAATCTTCAAGTCCGGTGATCCCGATGCTCGCGCTCGAGCAATCGTCGAAGCGACGACTTTCTACAAGGATGCCGAGAAGATCGCCAAGGTTTCGCGCAACCTCGGTGAAGCAATGGTGGGTCTCAACATCGACACGCTGAGTCCCGACGAACTCATGCAACACCGAGGACTCTGACGATGCCACTCGTTGGAGCGCTCGCGCTTCAGGGTGACTTTCGTGAACACCTCACCATGATCTCAGACCTTGGCGCCGAGGGTGTCGAGGTCCGCACCCCGGAGGAACTTGCAGACGTCGACTGTCTCATTGTCCCCGGCGGGGAGTCGACGGCCATCGGTCGACTCGCGACCCGATACGGGATGATGGATCCTCTGCGGCAGAGAATTCGCGCCGGCATGCCCGTGTTGGGAACATGCGCGGGCATGATATTTCTCGGTTCGTCAACGACCGGCAGGGCACAGCCACAACTGGGCGTCCTTGATGTCGTGGTCGAACGCAACGCGTTCGGGCGCCAACAGGAATCCTTCGAAGCGTACCTTGATGTCAAGGGTTTTGACCGACCGATGCCCGCAGTGTTCATACGGGCGCCCTGGATCGAGAAAGTGGGAGAGGATGTGGATGTTATGGCCACCGTCAGTGACCCAACGAGCGGTCGCGAGTTTCCCGTCTTTGTTCGCAGCGGTAACGTCATCGCGATCTCATTTCATCCTGAACTGACGCGCGATGCTCGGGTCCACGAGCTGCTGCTTTCGCTTGTGGGATCGGTCAACGACGAGGAGCGCTGATGGCGGGACATTCAAAGTGGGCGAACATCAAGCACCGCAAGGGTCGTCAGGACGCCAAGCGGGGCAAGCTGTTCGCAAAACTGATCCGGGCGATCGAGGCCGCCGCACGTAGCGGCGGGAGCGATCTCAGCGCTAACCCGACGCTTGCAACGGCAGTGCAGAAGGCGAAGGACAACTCGGTTCCGAAAGATAACATCGACCGGGCCGTCGCCCGCGGCGCAGGAGAACTCGATGGTGTTGCGTACGAGGAGATCTGGTACGAGGGGTACGCGACCGGTGGTGTTGCGGTGTACGTGCATGTCCTCACCGACAACCGCAACCGCAGTTCGTCTGATGTGAGGTCGGCATTCAGTAAGAACGGTGGGAACCTCGGCGAGCCGGGATCGGTCGGCTATCTGTTTCAACAGAAGGGCCTCATCATTGCCGGTGGTGACGAGGATACGATCATGATGGCCGCTCTGGAAGGCGGCGCGGAGGACATCAGCGCGAGCGGCGACGGATATGAGATCGTCACCGAAGCAGGAGATCTTATCGGGGTCAGAGCCGCTCTCGAAGATGCCGAAATCACGGTTGATCAGGCGGAGGTGACACAGTTGCCGACCATGTCTGTTGATCTCGATGCTCCGGGCGCAGCCAAAGTGTTGCGGCTAATTGACGCTCTGGAGGATCTCGACGATGTCCAGGACGTGTACGCAAACTTCGAACTCTCCGAAGATGTCCTCGCAGAACTTGAATAGGTGAACGTTGAGTGTTGCGCTCACCTGCGGTAGGGTGGGGAACACATGTTCGTACTTGGTATAGATCCCGGCCTCTCAACCACCGGCTACGGTTTGGTGGAAACCTCGCGCGGTGGCATGCGAGCAGTGACCGTGGGAGTGATTCGGACCGACCCGGCAGATCCGATTGCGCTCCGGCTGGCGGAGTTGGAGACCGACCTCGTCGGGATTCTCGGTGAGTATCAGATTGACGAGGCGGCGATTGAGACGGTCTTTGTTAACCAGAACCGACAATCTGCGATGAGTGTGTTGCGGGCGTCCGGCGTTGTGTTGATGGCGCTCGGGAGGAGCCGTATTCCCGTCACCGAATACACACCCAGTCAGGTGAAAGCGTCGCTCTCGGGTTACGGCGGCGCGGATAAACAACAGATGCAGCGAATGGTGCAGAGTCGACTGAATCTTCCGGCTCTCCCGAGGCCTGCGGATGCCGCGGACGCACTCGCAATTGCGATGTGTCATAGCCAGACGCTTGGCATGACTCGCGCCGTGGAGCGTGCTCAATGATTGGTCGGCTGCGCGGAGTTATTGCCCACAAGGAGTTTGACACGGTGCTCGTTGAGGTGGGTGGAGTGGGGTACGTTGTGACCATCCCGCCGAAGGTTCACGGTGAGCTGCCCGCTGTCGGCGCTGAAGCAGTCCTCCATATCCACACCCATGTTCGTGAGGACCAGCTCGCGTTGTATGGATTTGCTACCGCTGAACAACGTGACGTCTTTCGGGTCTTGATCGGCGTATCCGGTATCGGTCCAAAGGTCGGTGTGGCCATCCTTGGAGCTCTCGATGTTGCAAGCCTGCGCCGGGCGGTCGTGACCGACGACGTCGATACGCTGACGACCGTGCCCGGCATCGGGAAACGGTCAGCACAGAAACTCTTGCTCGAACTCAAGCCGAAGATGGATCTCCCGGATGCGGAAGTCGTTCCCGGATCGAACTCGGCGCTCGTGGAGGTCCGCGATGCTTTGGCCGGTCTCGGGTATCAGCCGGCGGAGATTCGGTCAGCAGTTGCCTCGCTGCCCGATGATGGAACCGTTGAAGTGCTCCTGAAGACAGCCCTCCAGAGCCTGGGCGGCGCCAATGCGTGAAGAGGGCATACTCTCGACGGACCCGTCGCTGGGTGAAGAACTGATTGAGATATCGCTCCGCCCACGAAGCCTCGATGAGTTTGTCGGTCAACACGGGCTGAAGGAACGTCTTGGGATCCTGATCGAGGCTGCGCGCACTCGTGGGGAGAGTGTTGACCATCTGCTGTTTTCAGGGCCTCCGGGGCTCGGCAAGACATCATTGGCATCGATCGTCGCTCGGGAAATGGGGGCACAGTTGCGTGCTACGTCGGGGCCGGCGATTGAGAGACCAGGGGATCTCGCTGCGGTCATAACGAACCTTGATCACGGCGACGTGCTCTTCATCGACGAGGTACACCGGCTCCCGCGCCAGGTTGAAGAGGTGTTGTACTCGGCAATGGAAGACTTCCAACTCGATATCGTGGTCGGGAAGGGACCTGCGGCGCGATCGATCCGTCTCGATGTGCCCAGGTTCACTCTTATTGGTGCCACCACACGGGTTGGCCGCGTGGCTCCTCCGCTGCGCGATCGGTTCGGCTACGTCGCGAGGCTTGATTACTACGACGACGAGTCGCTCGGGCGTATTGTCGAGCGAGCAGCATCGATTCTTGGCGTCGACATCGATTCCGCGAGCGGACACATCATTGCGGGTCGGAGCCGCGGAACGCCGCGTATCACGAACCGATTGCTGCGTCGTGTTCGCCACTA
>BDTL01000120.1 GCA_002898115.1 bacterium BMS3Bbin02
GTGGCGCCCACCGATGGAAACTCGAGATCGATGTCGGCGCCGATCAATCCTCGCGGTGCTTCTCCGCAGAGAACACCGTCCCTGGTTTCGAACTCGGCACCAAGTCGCTTGAGGCCGTCAAGATGCATATCGATGGGCCGGGTACCGAAGTCGTCACCTCCCGGAAGGGCAATTCTCACGGAACCGACGCGCGTGAGGAGAGCACCCAATACGAGGATCGATGCCCGCATCTTTCGAACAATGTCGAGTGGCGCCTCTGCCGCAAGCGTCTCGGGAACCGTGACCGTCCTCGTAGTGCCGTCGGCCGTACATCTCGCCCCGACATGCTCAAGAACCTCGCACATCAGACGGACGTCAACGATATCCGGCACGTTGGTCAAAACGTGGGTGCCCGGGGCCAACAAAGTCGCGACAAGATGCTTGAGGACCGCGTTCTTTGCGCCGAGCACGCCGACAGTTCCGCTCAGGGGTGTCCCACCGATGATTCGCAGAGCTTCCATTGGGTCGATTCTACGGCGCTTCAGGTCGTACGCAGAGGACCGGACCGCTACCCATTCGTCCTGAACGATTGACGAACGGCGTCGGCATGCTCTTGCCAACTCCGGTCCGGAGCGCGCAACTCGATCGAGAACGCCCTCGGGGAATCAACGGTCACGAGTCGGTGCCACGCGTAGCCGTTCGGCAGAACGACATAACTGTCGATGGACCCGTCAAGTTGGGGCTCAACGGATCGCACCTCAGCACGACCGTCGTCGACAACAGCCCACATCACTGCCACGAACTCAGATTTGGAGATGGGCCACACGCGGCCTCCGGCTGTGGCTACTCCTTCCATGTTCATCGGCGCAATGGTGATCACGGCGTCCTGGTCCGCGGGGTTGACCAGAACCAGAAAACTCGCGCCTTGGTCCGAAACCGTCCAGCCCTGCGGCACGTCAACACAGAACGCGTCCACACATACCGTCTCCAGGACGCCAACCACGGGCGCAGCGGCGGCAGATCCACACGCTGCCACGAGGAGCAGGAATGCAAGGGCAACTTTTCTCACGGCGTCAATGTACATGCTTCGGCGTGCCTACCGTCTCCCCGACTCGTTGATTCGGGCTGTGTCTGAGTAGTGTCTGGTCATCACCAAAAGGAGCCGTCGGTGCGAGTAGTTGTTGGGTCCGACCACGCTGGATACCCGCTGAAACAAGAGCTGATCCCGCTGCTTATCAAAGCAGGCCACGAGATCCACGATGTTGGCACTACGAGCACCGAACCGGTGGATTATCCGGACTATGCCGAGGCAACCGCGAACGCTCTTCTAGAGGGGCATGGCGAACGCGCAATCGTGATTTGCGGTTCCGGGGCCGGTGCATGCATCGCGGCAAACAAGATCCGTGGAATACGCTGTTTCCAGGGCAACGACACGTACACCGCCCACCAGGCCGTGGAACACGATGACGCAAACATGGTCGCTCTCGCCGCCCGCGTTACCGGGGGCGCCCTCGCACGAGAGATAGCAGAGTCATTTCTCGGGGCAACGTTCTGGGACAGGGGCCGATACCGCGCCCGCCTCGACAAGGTTCTGGCAATCGAAGACCGCAATTTCCGTACGGATAGGGACTCTGCCGACCGACGATAGAGAGGTACGATGGATTCTCGGTCTCGAAGGATTTCATGACAGCGCACGACCCCAGTAGTTACATCAACCGGGAACTGTCACAACTTGAGTTCCAGTCCCGGGTTCTCGCTCTCGCCGAGAGTAAGACAACACCGTTACTTGAACGCGTGAAATTCGTCGCGATCGTATCGCAGAACCTTGATGAGTTCTACCAGGTACGAGTCGCCGGTCTCATTGAACACCACGTCACCGGTGTCGGACGTCGCCCCGCCGACGGCATGTCACCACGCGAACAACTGGATGCGATTCATGAGGCCGGGAAGAAGCTCATCGACCGAACCGACCGTCTCATGAACGATGAACTGTTTCCCGCCCTCGAAAATGAGGGCATTCACGTCACCGACTACGAAGAGCTCTCAGACGATGACCGTGCGTATCTCTCAACTACGTTTGACGAGGAGATCTACCCGGTTCTAACACCGCTCGCGGTTGATCCGTCTCACCCGTTCCCGTACATCTCGAACCTCTCGCTAAACCTAGCCGTCGAACTGGAACGACCGGGAACGTCTGACACGGAGTTTGCACGAGTCAAGGTTCCCGGCATTCTTGCCCGCTTCATCCGAATCAGGGACGAGGAACGGTTCGTCCCGCTCGAACAGGTAATCGGCGCGCACCTCCATCGTCTTTTTTCGGGAAGCAAGATCGTCGATCACTTCTTTTTTCGAGTCACCCGCAACGCGGACATCGCGGTTGAGGAAGAAGAAGCGAAAGATCTCCTCGAGGCCATGGAGTCGGTCCTTCGCTTCCGGCAGCGGTCCGCGACGGCCGTCCGCCTCGAAATCGACGGACGAATGAGCGATTCGATTCTCAATCTGCTGGCGACCGAGCTGGGAGTATCAAGCGCAAACGTGTTTCGTAGAACCACCCCACTCGACCTCGGCGGCCTGTGGGACATTTACAGCCTGACCCGGCCGGAGCTCAAGGACGATCCGTGGACGCCGACCACCCAGCCTCGTATCGCCGAGCGCGGTGACCGGCCGATAGACTTCTTTGCCGAGATCGCCAAGGGTGACATTCTGGTGCACCACCCGTACGAGTCATTTGCAACCTCCACTGGGGCATTTCTCTCCCAGGCGGC
>BDTL01000121.1 GCA_002898115.1 bacterium BMS3Bbin02
AGCGACCCCGACACGGGAGGTCCTCTCGGAGATCGTGAACACGTCGATCTCTGTCTGAGGTCTTGCGGTCAACGCTGAGTGTGTTCACCGGACAGGGCGACGGCGTGGCAGATTGTGGGACATAGCGCTCAGGCTTAGGGTTGCCGAAGCCGATGGCTTGTCATGAGCGTGGGGACCCACCATTGAATCGATGCACATGTAGGCGACAACCGCGGTGGCTGCCGGCGGTCCGACGTGTACCGAACGGGACGCGGGGATGACACCTTTGAAACGACCGATTCGCATTCCCGGCGGGTTTTCGAAGTTATGGGTCGTTGCGGTGACAGTTCTCACAATCTCGGCGGTCGCATGTGGTGAGGGAGCACCGGATGGTGGTGCAGTGACGTCGTCCACGCTGCCGAGCACGACCCGGACAACCGGCACGACAACGACCGTACAGTCTTCGGCTACTTCGGACACGGTGCCCACGACAACGCTGCCACCGCCGGCGGTGCCGGCCACCACCACCACAACAGTGGCTGACGTATCCGAGCACATCCCGTCGAAACCAACGGGCGAGCCGGAGATCGAGTTGCTGCCGATTCCTCCAAACTCATTCACGGCCGCGCTTGAGCGAGAGAGTGAGATCGCCGTCTTTCCAGAGCCGTTTGGCCGGTATTTCTCGTTTGAAAAGGTGAGTGGATATACCTCGTATGCGGTCGCAAGCGACTACGTGTGGCGTTCGGGGGGCGAATCGCAACGTGCATTCCAGGAGGGTCGGGTTGACGGCTCGTTCGTCTACTTTGCTCTGGGGGGGTTCTCTGATGAGCTACAGGAGTTCCTCTTCTCGGAGAAGGAGCTGGCCGTGGACATGGAAGCGTGGGTTCGTCAGGAGGGTGAGTGGACTCCCACGGAGGATTTGACCTATGCACTGTTTCTCTTCGAGATCATCAAGATGGAGGCTGCACATAAGGTGCTGTTCGACACGTTCGACACGCTGACATTCGAGGATTGGGAGCTGATCGATGGTGTCTGGTACGCACGGTATGCGGCGAGCAAAGAGTTTATTGCCGCCACCCTCCGTCGCACCGAACAACCCATACTTCTCACCGACAGTGCCGGAGATGTCCGGGTATCACCACAGGGTTTTCTGCATTCGTTCGAAATCTCAGCCACGGATCCTGATCAAGACGTGTCCTTTGAGGTGACGTGGCGCCTCAACAATCTTGGGTCGACGACTGTAAGTTTCTTGGATCCGCCGGTTGAGCCGGGGATCCCGGCCGCACCGGAGGACTCAGCCACCGTGGAGCTTCTGCGGGGACTCTTGAGTGCCGAGCTCTGGGATCCGGCGGTGCTGTTCGGTGGAGAGCCGTTTCGTTGGCGGGGACGATTGTTCGTGGACTACGTCAAGCTCGATGCCTCGGACGGTGACGACCAGAATGGGTTCAGGGACGACCGTGATTCCTGGGGGGAGGTCGGGAGCAGCGAAGATGACGGTTTGCAGCGGACTGTCAGCGTCTCGGTGGACAACGGAGACGCGTTCGAGACCGCAATCGTCGGGGCGAAATGGTGGGAACGGGTGGGTACGGTCGATGAGGACGGCCTGTTCGTGTCGGACGGTAGTGATTGGAGATTGCTCGAAGTGGCATCGACTCCCGGATTCTCAACATCGGGCTTGCTTGCCACCGGGGAGAACTTCTACAACAACTACGCGACACCAACGCTTGTACGCATTGGTCCCGACGAGGTCGACGGTGTTCCGGTGGTACGGTACCGGACGACTATTGAGGACGGTGGGGATGCCGATTTCCGCTTCTCAGCGGTCTTCGCTTTCTGGGTCCTGTCCGATGTCGACGGCGTTCGTCTTGTCAAACTCGTGTTCTCCGGCGAGGGCGTGTTCGACTTTGTCACGACTGGGGTTGTGACTGCAACCAAGACCATTGTGCTGGATCTCGAGGTGTACGATGTCGGCGACAGCACCATCGAGGTCAATCCCCCGTAACCCTGCTTGACGGAGCGGAACGCAACGGCCCGACGCGCGCATCAAGCCGACAGCGCACCGGTGTTTGCGACACCGACGTCGCGGGTGTTTCGCGGTCTCGCCGGAATCGTTTGCCTCGGTTACACTCGCGCCGCAACTAAAGAGCACCCCTGTCCCCAGAGCCTCTGGGGACCTGTCACGTCACGGTGACTGTCCGAAGGAGGAAACTTGCGAAAGTATGAGTTGATGGTCATTCATCGTCCGGCAACGGCCGAGGATGACGTCCGGAGTCACATCGAAGAGGTCAACAAGGCCATCAGCGATGTCGGCACACTTACCACTACCGATTTCTGGGGGAAGCGCCGCTTCGCCTACGAAATTGAAAAGGTCAATGAAGGCTTCTATTCGGTCTTCGATTTCGAGGGCGACAACGATCTGTTGGACACCCTCAATCGTTCTTTGACCCTGCACGATGCGGTCATGCGACACAAAATTGTGCGCATGGACGAAAACTAGCTGACTCGTGTCACACCCCTGGTCCATAGTGGGACCTACGCGGGTTAGTCGAACACAGTCACGTAGGGCGAGATGAGAGAAGTGAGTTCAGTATGAGTGGAAATAGCGTAACCCTCGTTGGCAATCTGGTTGATGATCCCGAACTTCGGTTCACACCATCGGGTGCGGCAATGGCGAAGATTCGTTTTGCCGTCAACCGCCGGTATCAGTCCAACAACGAGTGGCAAGAAGAGACCAGTTTTTTTACCGGGACGTGCTGGCGTGAGATGGCCGAGAACGCCGCGGAGTCCCTAACCAAGGGAATGCGTGTCATTGTTACCGGTCGCCTTGAGCAGCGTACCTGGGAAACCCCGGACGGTGACAAACGTTCGGTTGTCGAGGTTCGTATCGACGAAATTGGTCCATCAGTACGGTGGGCAACCGCAGTCGTTACGCGCACACCGCGTCAGGGCGGTGGCGATTTCGGTGGTAGCAGCAGAGGTGGTTCCCAAGCCCCCTCCATGCCGGCCGCACCTGTCGTCAAAAACGATTTCGGACCCGACGAAGCCCCGTTCTAGATTTAATAGGAGGACCATATGGCCCCGCGTAGCCGCAACAACAACAAACGTCGTCGCCCGCCAGCGAACGACAGTCGGCGCAAGAAGAAAGTCTGTCAGTTCTGCAAGGAGAAAGACCTTGCGATCGACTACAAAGAGACCGCACTTCTGCGGAAATTCGTATCGGATCGCGGCAAGATCCGTGCCCGGAGGGTGACCGGTTTGTGCGCCCTTCACCAGAGGCGCATTGCGAACGCTGTCAAGAACGCTCGCGAAATGGCGCTGCTGCCGTACACACAGGTACGCCAGTAATGAAGATCATTCTCACTAAGGATGTTCAAGATCTGGGTGGCAAGGGAGAGATCGTGGACGTATCCAAGGGATACGCTCGGAACTACTTGTTGCCGAAGAAGTTCGGTGTGCTTGCGACCGACGGTGCGCTCGCCCAGGCTGAAGAGATGCGTCGCGCAGCCGAAGAGGCGGAACGTGCCGCCAAGGCTGCGGCCGAGCAGATGGCTCAGACACTGGTCGGGCAACGCATCGTCGTTGCCGCACGGTCGGGGGACGAGGGCAAGTTGTACGGATCGATTGCACCGCACGATATTGCGTTCGCCATCGAGAAGTTCACCGGTGTGACGGTAGATCAGAAGTTCATTCGAATCGACACGCCGATCCGAGCGATCGGGATGCACGAGGTCGGCATCAAGCCGCATGCTGCTGTCGAGTTCCGTGTGAGTCTCGACGTCATCCCAGCGTGACCTATCTGTCGGAAGAGCAAGGTACTCGCTCGCTGCGGACGCCACCTAACAGTGCCGAGGCCGAGGAATCGGTTCTCGGTGCTGTGCTGCTCTCGGCTGAAGCAACCAATACTGCGCTGGAAAAGCTCCACGCCGAAGATTTCTACCGCCCGGCGCATCAACTCATTTTCGAGGCGATTGCGGTGCTATTCGACTCGAATGAGCCGATTGATGCGGTAACGGTCGCCGAGCAACTTCGCCGATCCAATTCGCTCGATAAGATCGGTGGAATCGGTTATCTGACCAACCTCCTCGATGCGGTCCCGGTCGCTTCGAGCATCGAGTACTACGCCGAAATCGTCGACGAGCATGCCCTCCGACGACGCCTCCTGGATGCAGGCGGTGAGGTTGCGGGGTTGGCCACCAGCATGGACAAGCCGATTGGCGACGTTCTCGACCTTTCCGAGCAGAGTGTGTATGCCGTGTCCGATCGTCGGGTCGGGTCGGGTCTTGCACTCATCGATCCGTTGCTTGGAAAAGCAGTCGAAACGGCAGAGTTCCGCGCGCAGCAAGGCGGCGACGTCACCGGTCTCCCCACCGGGTTCCGCGATCTTGATCGCAAACTCGCAGGTCTACACAAGTCGAACCTCATAATCCTTGCGGCTCGCCCCGGCATGGGGAAAACCGCCCTCGCCCTCAACATTGCTCAGAATGTCGGGTCTTCCGGCGAGCCAGTTGCGGTGTTTTCACTTGAGATGAGCCGCGAAGAGATCGTCTCGCGTATGTTGTGCGCCGCGGGCCGGATTGATTCTCAGAACCTCCGCACGGGCAAGCTCACGGACCACGACTTTACGAAGCTGTCGCAGGCGGCGAATCAGCTCTACAAGAAACCGATCTATGTTGACGATTCACCGGGTATGACCGTGACCGAGATTCGAGCCAAATCGCGGCGGCTGGCTCGCCGCCCTGGTCTGTCGTTGATTGTGGTCGACTACCTGCAGCTCATGCATGGCTCCGGTGCTGAGAACCGGCAACAGGAGATCTCCGCAATCAGTAGAAATCTTAAGAACCTGGCTCGCGAGCTGGAAGTTCCCGTCCTTGCCTTGTCGCAGCTCAACCGGTCGTTGGAATCTCGCGAGGATCGCCGGCCGCGTCTCGGAGATCTGCGTGAATCGGGCGCTATCGAGCAGGATGCCGATGTGGTGATGTTCATCTACCGCCATGAGTACTACCACCCCGAGGACATGGAAACGAAGGGGATCGCCGAGGTCATCATCTCCAAACACCGCCAGGGGTCCGTCGGCGGTGTCCAAATGACGTTCCTCCCCGAGTTCACTCTTTTCGCCGACATGGGCCGCGACCACCCTGTGATGTAGTCGCCCGTCCGAGCTGCCCAGACATATGCCGGTTGGGCGATTCGGAGGCCACCTCCCGCGGTTCGTTTCGCCGGCACGTGTTCGCTCTTACAGACTGCCGGAACCTATCCACCTTGTTGCGACGCGCGGTGTATCGCTGTTATGTGAATTGATCCGGATGTGTCGGAGATTCAAATCCCTGAGCGGACGGGGCGTATGCCATACAGAGGCGGCGTCTCGGTCCTGATAGGCTTGGTAGATGGATATCGGTCGCGTCGGACTCTGGACATTTCTTCTGGATGAGCAGCCAACGTCGCGCGTGCGTGACCTGGTTCAGGAGATAGAGGACATGGGTTGGTCGACGTTGTGGCGACCCGAATCGACCGGTCGTGATGTCCTCGTTGCGGCGAGTGTCATGCTGGAGGCCACCTCCCGACTCATCGTGGCGTCCGGTATTGCACAGATCTATGCACGGCATCCGGTGACGACCGCAGCAGCGCAGAAGACACTGTCCGAGGCTCATGAGGACCGGTTTCTTCTTGGGTTGGGTGTGGCCCACGCCGCCTCCGTCGAGGGAATCCGTAAGCTCAACTACCGCACTCCCTACTCCGACATGGTGGCGTATCTCAAGGCCATGGCAGAAGCTCCCTACACCGCGGTGGAACCGGCAACCAAACCTCCGACAGTTCTCGCCGCCCTTGGACCGCGGATGCTGAAGCTGAGCGCCGATGCTGCAGACGGCGCCCACCCGTATTTCACCCCTCCGGAACACACGGCTATGGCGCGCGACATTCTCGGACAGGGTCCACTGCTGGCCCCGGAGCAGATGGTTGTCATCGACAGCAATCTTGACAGGGCCAGAAGTGTGGCGAGGGCGAACATGGCTCGCTATCTCAGATTGCCCAACTACACCAACAACCTGCTGCGCTGCGGATTCACTCAAACCGACATCGACGATGTCACCGACCGGCTCGTCGACGGGATCGTTGCCTGTGGTGACCTGGACGTCACCGTTGACAGAGTTCAGCAGCATCTCGATGCAGGCGCCGATCACGTCTGTATCCAGGTTCTTGTGGCGGACAACGATCTCGATGTCACGATCGATCAGTGGCACCGGTTAGCCGTCGCCTTCAACCTGTAAGACACCAGGTCGCCTTCTCGGTATCGGGCAGAGGCACGATATCGGTTGCTGTGTTCCCGTTCGTGTAGGAGTGTCACGCGGGATCGAAGGTGCAGGACCGCTGCACACAAGTCCACGACATCACAGTGGAAACGCCGCCCGGCACGATCTCAACCCATACCGTCATATGGGCGACAGGTGTCGCAGCCTCACATCCGGGGCATCGCTTGGCACTGACCTGACGGATCCAGTCTCATGGTGGCGAACGCCGGCCGCTCACCGCCGCCGGACTCTTGTGTGGTTGTGGCGGGAGATTTAGCATCAGTTGAGCGCGGCAGTGAGGTGGTTCCGGGTGTTGGGTTCGTGGCGACCCAGGGTGGCAACCACGCTGGCGAGAGGTTCAGGCGCGATTTCGAGCAGCGAGAACGGGTTGCTGGCGACCATCGGCTGTTCTTTGGCTATGTCGACCGTGTCGGCCTTTGAGAAACGGATCGGAGGGTCTGTTGCCCGGGTTCTGTGGTGACGATGCACATCTTCTTCCCCATCGATTTCCGTGCCCGCGTCTATGTCGTGGCGGGGTGGCAGTGGCTGACCTTCCAACGTGGTGTTCGGCCCCCCACCGGGGAGACTGCCGAACTCCCTCCCGAGTTCAGTCAACGGCCAATAGGGTGAGGAGTATCGGGGAGCTTCCCGACAAAAGGAGAGCGCAATCCGAGGACTGCGCTCTCCGGCGTGTTCCGTGACTGTTCTTAGATGAACACGATCTGAGCATCTTCGGACAGCTCCATGAACTCGGTCACGTTGATGACATCATCGACGCCGTCGAACAGGTCCTCCGGGTCGAGGCCCATCATGTCGACAGACATCTTGCATGCCCACAGGTGAGCTCCAGAGTCGACGAGTAACTGCAGAAACTCGGGGACCTCTGGTACGTCCAGATCGGCGATCTGTTTCTTCATCTGTCGGGTTGCCATGGCGGTCATCCCCGGTACGCCTCCGAGACCCTGTGGCATATGTGTCGCCGGGTTACCGAGAATGGTGAACTTCAGCTTTCCCATCGTCTTGGTGTTGATGATGTCCATGCCCCAGAACGTAAAGAACAGGTGAACTTCGATGCCCTCGCCGAGGGCGCCGTTCGCCATGATGAGTCCGGGGTACGCCATATCCAGATTCCCTTTTGAGAGGACGAAGGCGATCTTTCGGTCCGTCGTGTTCTCGTCGCCAAAGTTCGGGATCGTGGTTGTTGTGGTGTCGAGCGTTGTCATAGAAATATCCTCCTAGACGCATCCGGCTGGTTTTGGGAGACCAGCGATGTAGGCCATTTTCTTTGCAGGTTTCTTTGGAAAGAGCCCAAAGAGCTCCTTGATCGGGATGCCACCGACGGTGGAGACCCGGCGGAGTGTCGGGGTGACCCCCTGCTCCAGGAAATCCTTGCGGAGGAAGCGCACGGCTTCCCAGTGTGCGTCGGTCATCTCGATACCGATCTGTGACGCAAGGACCTCGCCGAGGGCCTCGGACCACTCGTCGTATTCCGTCATGAAACCCTCGTCGTCGAGTGTGATCTCTTTGCCTGCGATAGTTGCTGTAGTCATGGTGGACCTCCGTGATGGTGTACGTTCAGAGTGAATGATGGTTTCCCGTTCTTTGGGGTACGACCTATGAGTCCTCCTCGTGTTTCCCGGCCATCGACATAGCGTTCGGGACCGGAAGGTGGTGTCCGGGGAGCAGCATGTGCCAGTAGGTCCAGCGGAATGCGAGTTTTGCCCAATGGTTGCGACGGCTCTCGTGGAGCAGAGGGAATGGGCCAATCCCGGGGAGCGGATACATGCCCTCAAGAGGCTGGGTCACGTAGTTGAAGTCGATCAACATAGCCTTTCCGTCACCGCTTTCGATGAAGCAGTTGGCGTGTCCATCGAAGGACCGCTCCATGGGACGGCCGTGCACATAGTTCACGAAGTTTTCGGTGAAGACATCAACCGCAAAGTGTGCCACCGACCCGGCCTTCGACGTCGGGAGGGCGGCGGCATCACCGAGAGCGAAGATGGTGTCGTACTTTTTGGATAGGAAGGTGTGTTTGTCCACCGGGACATGGTTGAGTTCGTCGCCGAGTCCGGACCGAGCGACGAAGTCGGCTCCCATGTTGATTGGTACGGTCACGAGCAAGTCGTACGGAACCTTCCGCTCGTCGTAGGACACGAGCACCTGTTCGTCAGTGTCGACCCTCTCCAACATGAAGTCAGGCTCGATGCCGATATCGCGTTCGTCGAGCATTCCTCCCAGCGACTTCGCGGCGACGGGTTTTGTGAACGCGCCCGGGAGCGGTGTGACATACACCATGTCCACCTTGTCGCGGATGCCGCGCTTCTTGAAGTAGGAGTCAGCAAGAAAGGTGAACTCAAGCGGTGCGACAGGGCACTTGATCGGCATTTCCACGACGTTGACTGCCAGGCGGCCACCGGTAAAGGATTCGAGGGCCTTGTGCAGCCTGGTTGCTCCCTCAAGCGTGTAGAAGTCGTGAATTGATCTACCGTACTCGGGGCCGTCGAGGCCGGGAGTTTGATCCGGGCGAGGGTGCGTTCCGGTGGCAATGAGCAGATAGTCGTACTTGGGATCGTCGCCGTTGGCGAGATGGACAACCTGTTGGTCGGGATCGACTCGTTCGATCTCGGAATTCACAAAGTTGATACCGTCCGCCAACAACGACCTAGATTCCTTAACCACATCGTCAGCGGTGTACATCCCGAATGGAATGAACAGGTATCCCGGCTGGTAATGGTGCTCGGTTGTCTGATCAACGATGGTGATATCCCACTCCGACCGTTGCAGGAGCGGCCTGAGTTTGTTTGCTGCCATGGTTCCTGCCGTACCGGCTCCGAGAATGATGAGGTGTTTCACTGTTCGCTCCTCTGTCGTGGGTTGGATTGGAGATCTGAGAGGTGGGTGGCGAGAGTTGCCAGGCCGCGAGCCGTTTCAGCCTTGCGGCTCTCATCGAGCTCGTACATCTCGGTGTGGTGGCGTACGAGACGGGAGGTTTCGATTCCTAGGTCGGTGGCGAGCCGTTCGAAGGCCTCTGTGTCGGGGGTTGCCGAGGACCGGACACCTCCGGCGATGACCATGCCGACAAGCTGGTTGCTGGACCGCAGGAATGCTCGTGCACACGAGAACCCAAAACGAGATTCCTGCCAGGTCGGGGTGAGATCGGGGTGTTCGGCAAGTCCTGCCCATTCGGTCGCACAGCGTGTCGTGAGATCCGGCAGATCCAACAGCGAGGCGAAGAATCCGCATGGGTTAACGACGTCGATGAGTGGGTGACCGTTGATGTCCGTAACGACGACCATCACCCCGTAGAGGTCGGCGAACAGTTCAACGAGGTGGCGAGAGATGAGCGAGCCTTCGGACGATGACATCGACGACTCTGGACCCCGCGGCGAACCCGGCTCGTCGAGCCATCGACGGATGTCCTCGTCACGAAACCGCCATTGGCGTCCGATCTTGATTGCGGGTAGCCGTCCGTCTTCGGCCATTCGGTAGATCGTTGACTTGTCTACCTTGACGAGCTGCTGGAGATCCTTTGTTGTGAGGTACATAGCGGGTCCTCATCTGCAGGGGATGCATCCTTATCGGGATGGTCATCCCATATGTGCTTCATCTGCACTGTATGTCCGCTTATGCATCTCGATCTAGGGCCGTTCGCGCTGTCCGGATGGGGCCGAATGACCCTGCGGGGAAGTCCACTCGGAAACTACAAGAACGGCACCCGCCAGGAGCCGTTCTTGTAGTTTGTGCTCGGGCGGCACTCTGAGGAGAGAGT
>BDTL01000122.1 GCA_002898115.1 bacterium BMS3Bbin02
CATCCATCCGCGCCTCAAGCGCCTCGAGATCGTCGGGCGTAAACGCCCGACCGATGTTGAAGTCGTAGTAGAAGCCGTCGGTGATCGGCGGGCCGATCGC
The DNA here is from genome assembly GCA_002898115.1 of bacterium BMS3Bbin02. Lineage (GTDB taxonomy): Bacteria > Actinomycetota > Acidimicrobiia > Spongiisociales > UBA5794 > BMS3BBIN02. The sequence continues at coordinate 101 of BDTL01000122.1, forward strand.
AAACGTGGCGCCCTCGTACAGGTCGAGAACCGCTTGAGCGAGCACATGAGCTGAGGAGTGGCGAACAATGAACCGACCATCGTCGGACGCTTCGGTGATCACAGCAAACGTTCCGTCGGCCTCGATCGGCCGATGCAGGTCATATGGCGCTCCATCGATCTTCACGGCAACGGCGGCCTTGGCGAGACGAGGGCCGATGTCCATCGCAACGTCATACCCTGTCGTCCCGGTATCAAACTCGTGAATGGAACCGTCCGGGTAAGTCAATCTCACTGACACTGCTGTCTCCCTTTGCAATACGAAGCCACACGATAACGCGCTGGCGGGCTGTGTCTGCTCACATCAAATGTGATGTTGTGACACAATGGTCGAAAGAAACGTTAGGACTAAGGGTGGATGCACAACGAGTGGCAGAACAACTCGCTGGTGGAGCGCGGCTTCAGCGACTTACCATGGGGGAACACCGCGCCGGGAAGAACCAGGTCTATCGAATCTTTGATGACACCGGTTCGCGGATTCTCAAGATCTACGGTACCCCGGCCCGCGATCGCCGAGAGGCCCACGCTCTCGGCGCCCTCGACGGCTGTGTGGGAATCCCGGAGGTCCTCACGCGAGGTATCGAAGGCGACACCCATTGGGCGATAATCGCCGACAGCGGGCGATGGGACCTTGCCACCCTCCCCGAGAACACCGGGTTGGCTCGGCGGTCCGGTGAGATCCTCCGCAATATCCACGACACTGCGCCGGCAGAAATGTCGAATCTCTCGCGTGGCATCGATCAAGAGTGGGTGGAAGTTGACTTTCAGTCAACGTTTCGCCGTCTCGAGCGATATCGCTCTCGTGTGGGTGTCAGCATCGACCTCCTTCGAGCAGCCGCCGAGACCCAGCCTCCTCATGCGAGCGAACCGCGGGCGTCCCACACCGATCCGTCGCCGAAAAATTTCCTCGTCGACGACGATGGCGAAATCACCCTCGTCAATTGGCAGTGGGCGACGTTAGCCCCACCGGAGTGGGATCTCTCCAAGGCCGTATGGCTCATCGGGACGACCCTGGGGCCGGTAGCAGCCGAGGCGTTCATGGAAGGGTACGGCGCCAAGATGAGCGCCGCCGCGCTTGATCGATGGATTGTCTACCACACCGGAATGGCCCTGGTCTTCGAAGCCGAGTCAATGACTCATGCAACCCCTGCAGCGTATGCCCAGCTTGTCAGCGAACTCCAACGGGCCGTTAGCGGCGCTTCCGTGGGGTGATTTCCCGGCCCGATCGCGGAAATACCTACGGTTGCGCAGATACCGATCTAGGCTTGCCTTATCCGTTGGAAAGGGAACATCTCAGTGGTCGAAACACTCATCGCTGGAGCGGTTGTGGCAAGCGGGATCGCCGCGGTATCGCGACGTCCGCGCATGATGACACGACCCTCCGGTAGACCTGAAAGTGATCGACCCCGGCTCCTCAACGCCGACCTTCCGTGCCCGTGGTGCGGCGGCGCAACCAACGAAGGTGACCGGTCGTGCCGGTCCTGCAGGCGGAGCTTCGGCTAACTCTACCCGGTTGATCGTCGCCGGGACCCCGACGATGAACGAGCAGTCGGAATCCCATACGCATAGTTCTCGAAAGCGATTGTGAATCCCATGGACCGGTACATGCCGACAGCGCGAGCGTTGTCCTCCTCGGTCCACAAACTTCCGCTGGTGACCTGGTACCGATCATATTGGTGCCGTAGTCCCGCCGCGACGAGAGCTCGTCCCAGCCCGGAACCGGTGAAGTCCGGGTCAACACCGATGATGTAGATTTCGCCGACGTCCGGCCGTGGGTGTTTCGTCCAGCAGACCCCAGCGAGCCGGCGACCGCTCCACGCCGCCAGCACGTCTTCCTCCGAGAACCAGGGCAACTCAAACCTGCGTGCCAGGTCTTCTCGGGTCTTACCACCCGCCTCGCGGTGGCCCGCGAATGCACGATTAAGCAGAGTTCGCAGATCCTCACTGTGCTCAGAGACGCGGAACTCGCGCAATGCGAAACCCTCAGGAACTGGAACTATCTCTGCTAAAGGCAACGGTACCTTCATCTCAAGCAACACCCGTTCCACCTCTGCCCCAGCTTGTTCGAGAGCGAGCATGAGTTCGGCAGTCCATGCCCAAATCTGAATCGAACCGCCGAGCTCTGCGCACACTTCGTGCACCGCATCGGGAATGAGACCTTCGCGGCCAGCGACGACAACGATCTCGACATCGAATACCGCGGGCCCATGTTCAGCTGCCTGGAAATACGCCACCCACTCCCCGTCAGCCTCGACGACCCATTCGGTAACCGAGTCCGTGCCGATCCTCATGGCCTTGTGCTCGGACAGAACGGCACGTGCATGGTCGAGCTGAACCCGGGTCAGGAACCGAATCACGGCTTCGTGATCCGATGTGTTGAGCTTCTTAATATGGGGGAGCATCGGCTGGATGTTAGCGATGGACCGCCCAACAGGCGCGTGGCTGAGTGACTTCGGCGACCCCCCGGCATCGACGATCGACACAGATCGCTCCCGGGTCGCTTAACCTTACGCCATGGTTTCAGTCGGACTTGTGCTTGGCGGAGGCGGTGTCACCGGCGCCTCCTTTCATTTTGGGACACTTCTCGCCCTGGAGATGGCGACGGGTTGGAGTCCGAAGTCTGCCGATGTCATCGTCGGCACGTCGTGCGGATCCTTCGTCGCTGCAATGATCCGCCACGGCCAACTCGACATCGAGACCTTTGTCGGCGAATCACGCACACAGGACGCAATGACTGACCGACTCCGCTCCAAGGTCTACCGCAAGACACGCCCGAGGGGTTTCGGGCGCTGGGTTAGGTCCGGCATTGTTCCAGCCCTGAAACATCGACCAGACCTCTCAGTCGTCCTCGGCAGTCCGGGCATTTATCGGACCGACGGGCTTGTGGAGTGGGTCGAGGACAGTATCGGAGAAGCGGCTGACACGTGGCCGGAAGCTCCAACGGTCATCGTCGCCTATGACCTCAAGTCACGCCACCGCGCGCCGTTTGGCACCACGGCGCTTCCGGATGTCCCGATCAAGACTGCAGTCGCTGCGTCGAGTGCGGTTCCACTGGTTTTTGACCCAGTTGAAATCGAGGGACGCTGGTACGTTGATGGAGGCGTGGCCTCGGGCACCAGTGCGGATCTCGTACTCGCACATCCCGAGCCCCTTGACCTCGTGATCGTGATCGCGCCACTCGCGTCGGACGCCAAGCGCTCGGGGGCGCGCTTTTACGAGGCAATGTTTGATCGGGTTGGCAAGTCGGCGCTTGAGGCAGAACTGGAAATGATTCACCAGCAGTGGCCGACAACCGATGTCCTCGTGTTGCGCCCTGATGACGACGTTATGAAGGTCACCCGCCCCAACCCGATGGCCATTAGCAACGCCGTGCCCGCATTTCTCACGACCCTCGGCTCTATGGATACCGAGCTGGCGCGCCCCGAAGTGTGGTCGATTCTGCAGCGCCATCTTGTGGCGGAACCGGCTTAGCCGCCGCTACGAAGCTGGGCGAGAAGTTTGTCGACCGCGTCGGGCAGCGCCGCAGCGTCACCGGACCCGTCCATCATTGTTGTCATCTGCTCAACGAGATCAGTCACCGGATGCGGAGTGGGCTCCTCGGCGACCTCGGTAATGTCGACTGCGATCGCGTCATCCGGTGCCGGAATCTCGTTCGCCGATTCGAGGAGCCGATCGGCCTGGGCCAGATCACCGAGCGCCCCGGCCGCCATACCCTTGAGAAGGGACACGGTCTGCTGAACGATGCTTTTCAGGTGGTTCACGTCTCGCTCAAGTGCGTCACGCTCGGCGGTGGTCTCTGCGAGAAGCTCGTCAGCTCCTGCACGGGTTTCGTTCAGCATCTTGAACGCTGACCGCCGGGCATCGGCGACAACCCGCCCCGCCTGCTCGTTGGCCGCAGCGAGGACACCATCTTTTGCTTTTCCAGCCGCAAGGACCGCGGTACGGAGGGCGTTCTCCTTGGCCTGAATATCTGCAAGTCGACCGGTCGACGCCTGCAACTCCTCAATCCTGGCCTCGAGGACTCGAAAGCGCTTTGACGCCTGGTCCAGAAAGTCGGTCACAGCCTCGGGATCAAAACCGCGGCGAACAAGCTCGAATGATTGACCCCCCATCGATTCTGCCGTGATCTCGGACACGTTTGCACCTTTCAACGGTTCGCCGACCACTACCGTGAGTATACAACCCACCACTCTGGGTAGTCAACCGGTGCACAATCGACCGGCACTCCCATTGGGACGACCGACCTATTGTCCATCGACACGACAATCGGTACATTGAGTAGAACATCGCACAAATACGGTCCGATCGAAAGATCCATGGGAAGGGGACCTCGGAGGAGAACCATGATCGGCCTGATCGCACGCTGGCAGTCACTAACGGGGAACGAAGAACGGGGCGCAAACCTCCTTGAATACGCGCTGATCATGGCATTCATTGCTGTGATCGCAGTTGCCGCAATAACATTTGTCGGCGAACAGAGTCTCGCCAACATCGAACCTCTCACCGAACCGAGCGTTTGGCGGCCGTAAGACATTCTTCGGTAACCTGTGCTTGACCGCAACACAGGAACGCCGTATGCCAGTTCGTTCGTGTGATCTCGTCGTGGCAGAAGCCAGCGAGGTCATATCCTCTCCCCCGAATGCGACACCACTTCGTGGCGAGATGCTGGATCATCTCGACGTTACGCGATTCGCCTCCGTCGCGATCGATGCCGGTCGGGTTCTCGCGGTGGGCCCCCATGAAGAAATCACCCGTCGCTTCACCCCTCGATCGGTCCTGGATGCTTCCGGTCGCGTGGTTTCGGCTGGACTCATCGACCCTCACACACACCTTGTCCACGGCGGGACACGCGACGCCGAATACGAGGCCATCGTCGTCGGCGCAGACCCAGCGGCGACACGGTTGAGCGGAGGTATCAATAGTACGGTCGCGATGACTCGAGCCGAGTCCGACACGGAGCTAACGTCCCGAGCGATAGACGATCTCGACGCCATGCTGGCACTCGGGACGACGACGATCGAAGCCAAGAGCGGATACGGATTCTTGCCGGATCAGGAGCTGCGTCTGTTGCGTATCCTGGCGGACCTCTCCCATCCCATGTCGATTGAGCGCACCTATCTCGGAGCCCACGTCGTCCCGGATGGTGTCGAGAGACGCAACTTCGTAGACGGGGTTATCGAGACTCTCCCGGAGGCTCGCTTGCTGGCTGACTGGTGCGACGTGTTTTGTGATCGAATCGGCTTCACGATCCCGGAAACACGGGCGATAGCCGCCGCCGCTCAGACAGCGGGCTTCAAGATACGTTTGCACGCAGACCAGACCGCCGACATCGGTGCCGCGGCACTCGCAGCTGAACTCGGGGCCTCTTCGGCAGATCACCTCGACTGTATTTCCGACCAGGGAATAGCCGCCCTCGCCGACGCCATGACGGTCGGCGTGGTCTTGCCGACTGTCGCCCTTCACATGCTTGAGGTTGTTCCCGGTCTGGTCGAGGGCCGACTGGTCCCACCCCCAAAGGCTGACCTTGTAGAACGGGTCCACGCCATGATCAGCGGAGGGGTCCCTGTGGCCCTCTCAACTGACTACAACCCGGGATCGTCCCCATGCCTATCGATGCAACTCGTCATGCAGCTCGCCATGCGACTCTTCCGACTGTCGTACGCCCAGGTCTGGAACATGGCGACCGCCAACGCGGCCCACTCCCTGGATCTCGGATCGGATCGCGGGACAATCGCCCCAGGCATGCGTGCGGATCTCGTCGTCTGGAACGTCCCTACGCATGGTCTTGTTGTCAACCGCTTCGGTTCGTCGCACACCGCTCACGTCATCAAAGACGGCAACGTCGTCTATTCCGCGACGAGGCCTTGAGCTACGCGCAACAGCCCTACTCCGTTGCCGTGGCGGACGTGGCGGCCGCCGAGGACAACACCTTCACCGCCGACGATCGTATCGGTAACATCGGAGCTCGTGGCCGAGAACACGACCGCATTGAGGGCGCTAGACACGTCGCCAACGGTACGGACGGTATCGAGTGACACCACCGCTATATCTGCAAGCGCCCCGACCTCAATACGCCCTGCATCGGGCCAGCCCAGGCTCCTCGCTCCGCGTTCGGTTCCCATGTCGAGCAGTTGCCGCGGCCCGTGCGCTCCGCGCGTCAATGTCGCTAACCGCTCATGAAGCTCCACAAGACGCATCTCCGTCAACATATCGACGACCGCGTGACTATCGGTACCGAGAGCAATCGAGGCACCCGCCGCGACCAGCTCAGCGGAAGGCCCAATGCCGTCTGCCAGTTCTCGCTCGGTCGTCGGACACAAGCACACCGTTGCTCCTCCGCTTCCCAATAACTGCACATCGTCAGTGGTGAGGTGGGTTGCATGGACCGCGGTGAAATACGATTGAATAGCATCAGCTCCGGCGAACACGCCAACCGGTGTCGAGCCGGTGTGATCCAGACACTCCTCGTTTTCGATCGGTTGCTCTGACACATGGGCATGGACCGGCATTCCGTTTGCCCGCGCATACCGGACGACCGCTGCAATATCGCCGGGCGCAACCGCACGAACACTATGGACGCCGGCTGCATGACGCACCGTTGCGGACTCCTCCAGGCCCGAAACCCGCCGCACCCAGTTCTCAACCGAACCATCGCTGAAGCGGCGCTGCACGCCATCCACCGGGCGGTCGAACCATCCCCTCAAATAGCACGTGTCAATCAGCGTAAGGCGCACCCCGGCCACAGCTGCAGCCTCCATCATTGCCACCCCCATCGCGTTCGGATCGTCGTAAGGAGTCCCGTCCGGCGTGTGATGCACATAGTGGAACTCACCAACCGTCGTGATCCCGGCGAGAGCCATCTCGGTGAATACTGCTGTCGCGATCTGTCGGTAGATATCAGGCGTCAGACGCTCAGCCAGCCGGTACATCTCGTCCTGCCAGGCCCAGAAGGAACCGACACCGACATGGGTCTTCCCTCGCAACAACCGATGAAACGCGTGCGAGTGGGTGTTCACAAACCCGGGGAGCGCCACCCCGGAGCGGACGAGATCCTCCTCCTTCGCATCCACTCCCGTCTGCACATCCGTGATCCGACCGGCGTCCATCACAATTCGGACGTTGTACTCGAGATCGTGAAGCCACGCTGCTTCAATCCACAACGACTTTATCGGCACGCCAACTCCTCGAGCACCGAGGTGAGGGCTGCAACGCCTGACACACAGTCATCTACCGCAGCACACTCATGGGGGGAGTGACTTATGCCAGTCCGGTTACGGACATGGAGCATCCCGCTCGGTATGTGCGCACCGAGGGTCGCAGCGTCATGACCGGCCGCGGTCGGAATCGGTGACGATTCGTGCCCCATGCTCTGCACCACACGATCGATGGTTTCACTCAAATCTTGATCGAAGCCTACGGCCGGTGACCACGATTCTTGTTCCCATGTAACGGCAACGTCGCGAGCTTTCGCTCGCGCCGCGACCGCCGCGGTGATTGAAGCAACGCCAACAAACACGTCATCAGATTCCGCACCCCGAGCGTCCAACCACGCCGAGACGGTACCCGCAATCGTGTTCGTAGAGTTCGGTGACACCTCGACTCGACCAATGGTGGCTCGGACGCGGTCGTTCCCCACGCCTTCAGCGAGTTGCACGAGGTCCGCAAGTACCAGCATCGGATCCGCTCGACTATCCATGGAGGCCGCTCCAGCGTGGTCTGGCGTACCGGTCAGATCGAACCGGTAGCGTCCGTGGGGCCACACGCCGCTTATCACTCCCACCGCGGCGTCCTGGTGCACCAGCCCCCGACCCTGCTCAATATGCAGCTCGACAAAACATGCCAGGAAACCCAGGCGAGAAGGGTCCGCCCCCAACGAATCGGGATCAAAGCCCGCGGCTGTCATGGCGTCGCCGAACGCGCCACCCTCTCTGTCGGTACGACCGAGCACATCGCTCGGTTTCAGAGCGCCGGTGAGTAGTCGTGATCCGAGTGTCGGGAGTCCGAAACGAGCTCCCTCCTCCCCCGCGAACGCGATAACAACGATCGGCCGTTGCGGCTTTTTGTAGGTTTCCTGGAGTCGCTCGATTGCCAACAGCGCCGAGACGACGCCCAGCGCCCCGTCATACGCCCCACCCTTGACTACCGAATCCAGATGGCTTCCCGTCCCGACCGCGCTCGATCGGTCGCTCCCCCACCATGCCCACATGTTCGTATTGCCGTCCACCTCGACCTGAAGCCCGAGACGGTCCGCCTCGTTGTGGAACCATGATCTCGCGGCGAGTTCGGCCGGGGTGAAGACGAGGCGATCGTATCCCGACTCGAGACTCCCTCCGATACCGGCAAGCGAACCGAATGTTTCAAGGAACCGCCTGCGCGCGGTGATGTCACTCATGTCACCATCATCGTACGCGCACTGCAGTTCACAGAAACCATTCCGTACCCA
>BDTL01000123.1 GCA_002898115.1 bacterium BMS3Bbin02
ACCGACGGACTTCCTAGGGGAGGACTCTTCGAGCCATTTTGCAGCCGTCCGCTCGGGTCTTGAACGTGTTGGCGTTCCGTATGTGATTGAGCCGCGGCTCGTCCGAGGACTCGACTACTACAACCGGACAGTATTTGAGTACGTTCCGCGCCAATACGGCGCCGCTCAAAGCGCGGTCGGGGGAGGCGGACGTTACGACGGACTTGCAGAAGTACTTGGTGGGCGAGCAACGCCCGGTGTCGGTCTGGCCATGGGTCTTGACCGGATTCTGCTCGCCAGTGACGGAGTCGACCTGGGGGCGTCCCTCGATGCGTTCATCGTTGTGGCCGAGCCCAACCGTCTAGCCGATGCCGTTTCCCTCGCCAGTCGTCTCCGTCTCGAGGGCTGGCATATCGACATGGACCACACCGTTCGAAGTGTGAAAGCCCAATTCAAGAGAGCGGACAAGAAGGGGGCGAGAACGGCAATTGTTGTCGGTACCGAGTGGGAGGACAGGGAGGTCGCGATGCGCGATCTCGTTCGTGGTGTCCAGGAGGTTATTCCCGTTGAGGAGGTCGCCCAATGGCTATCCAACCGTTGAGAGATACAAAGGCCGGTGTACTGCGCACCCCTGACATTGGACGAACAGTCCGCATTGCCGGGTGGGTTGCTCGACGCCGTGATCATGGCGGCGTTATCTTCATAGATGTTCGCGACGCGAGCGGCATCGTCCAGGTGGTGCTCAATCCGGAGGACGCGCCTGCAAGTGAGGAAGTCCTCCACGGGCTGCGCTCGGAATACTGTATCGCAGTGGAGGGCACCGTTGAGGCCCGGCCTGCCGGGACCGTCAACCCGGATCTTCCGACAGGCGAGGTTGATCTGGTTGCCTCGTCGCTGACAGTGCTGAGTGCGGCCGATCCGCTGCCATTCCAGATCACCGACCGGGTCGACGTCGACGAGGCGAAACGTCTGGAGTACCGATATCTTGATCTCCGACGCGACAAGATGGCGAACAACCTCAAGGCACGTTCTCGAACAGTGCAAGCCATGCGGCGAGTGCTCGATGCCGATGAGTTTCTCGAGGTCGAAACTCCAACACTCATAGCGTCCACCCCGGAGGGGGCGCGCGACATGCTGGTTCCGTCCCGGATGCGTCAGGGCCACTTTTACGCGCTTCCGCAATCACCGCAGTTGTTCAAACAGATGCTCATGGTTGCCGGTATCGAACGGTACTACCAGATCGCCCGGTGTTACCGCGACGAGGATCTGCGCGCGGATCGCCAACTTGAGTTCACCCAGCTCGATCTTGAAGGTTCCTTTTGGGGACAGGAGGATGTCCTGGAGACCCTCGAGAGCGTTGTGTGTGAAGTCGTCAAGGACGTGAGGGGAATCGAGCTGTCACGGCCGTTCGCTCGCTTGACGTACGCCGAGTCGATGGAGCGCTACGGAACGGACAAGCCGGACACGCGGTTTGCCATGGAGATAGCGGACCTCTCAGCAGTCTTTGCCGGCACCGGTTTCAAGGCGTTTGCGGGGGTCCTGGCGGGTGGGGGAACGATTAGGGGCATCAATGCCGGTGCCCTCGGTTTGGCCCGATCGGGTCTGGACGCTCAGGTGGATCGAGCGATTGACCTTGGGGCGAAGGGCCTCGTGTGGATGGTCGTGCAAGAGGACGGCTCGTTGCGTTCTCCGGTCGCCAAGTTCCTGTCTGACGATGAGATTGTCGGTATCAAGAGGACGCTCGACGCCGCCGTCAATGATGTTTTGTTCATCGTTGCTGACGCACCGAAGGTTGTCGGCAAGGTTCTGGGGAGTCTCCGACTTGATCACGGGCAGCCCGCGGGTCACGAGGATCTCAATTTCCTGTTTGTCGTAGATTTCCCGGTGTTTGAGGAAACCGACGAGGGCGGGCTTGTCGCCGCGCACCATCCGTTCACATCCCCGCATTCGGTTGCCGAGATGCGGGACAACCCGGGGGATGCGCTTTCGAACGCCTACGACATGGTGCTTAACGGCGTCGAGCTCGGGTCCGGCAGCGTTCGAATCCATGATCCGGTTGTGCAACAGCAAGTGTTCGAGGTTCTCGGCATATCCGAAGAAGAGGCCGATCTGCGATTCGGGTGGTTCGTGCGCGCCCTGCGATTCGGGACACCGCCTCACGCTGGATTCGCCATCGGTGTCGACCGGTTCGTCTCAATTCTGCAGAACGAACCGAATATCCGTGAAGTCATCCCGTTTCCGAAGACTCAAACCGGTGGCGATCCGCTGACGGGTTCTCCCGCGATCGTCGACGACACCCAGCTAGGAGAACTTGGCCTCCTCATCGCTCCGGCCGTTCGAGCGGCCTGGGCCGACGAGTCTGATCTTTAGGGAACACCACCCGGTGCCGCTGGAACGGATTGGGAGCCTATCTGCTGAAAGTGGGGACAGTGCACGACGATCAACGCATACTCCGTCGTGTCGAACTTCATGGATCCGGCGACCGCGGGCCGGTTCGGCGTCGGTTCCCATCGTGTTCCGATCGCTTGACGAAGCCCCCCCGTTTGATACG
>BDTL01000124.1 GCA_002898115.1 bacterium BMS3Bbin02
CTCGAAGAGGGAGGGAGCGAAGGGAAACCTCGTGGTCTATACGTCGACTCATACCCATTCGTCGCTCGAAAAGGCGGTTCGTGTCGCCGGCATCGGTGATGCCCAACTCCGAGCAATCGACGTCGACGAGAACTACGCCATGGTCGCCGACGCCTTTGAAGAACAGGTTGCAGTCGACAGAGCCGCCGGTCTGGTCCCGATCATGGTGACCGGAACCGTCGGGACCACTTCCTCGAACGCCATGGACCCGCTGCGGGCAATCGGTGAGATAGCGAACAGAGAGGGGATCTGGTTCCACGTCGACGCCGCCATGTCCGGGACCGCAATGGTGTGCCCCGAGTTTCGCCACCTCATCGATGGTGTCGAGCTTGCCGACTCGTACTGCTTCAACCCGCACAAGTGGATGTTCACCAACTTTGATTGCTCGGCGTTCTACGTCCGGGACCGCGCAGCACTCATCAACTCCCTGAGTGTGCTCCCCGAATATCTCCGGAACGAGGCGACAGAGTCGGGAGCGGTGATTGACTACCGCGACTGGCACATCCCCCTCGGTCGGCGTTTTCGGGCGCTCAAATTGTGGTTCGTGATCCGCCACTACGGTGTCGAGGGCCTCCGGCATCATGTCCGGGAACACGTTGCATGGGCACGATCGTTCGCGGATCGCGTTGTCATGCACCCCGATTTCGAGCTGAGTGCTCCCCTTCCTCTCAACCTGGTGTGCTTCCGGCATATCGCAGGCGACGAGATGAACCAGCACATCCTGGATAGCGTGAACGGATCCGGAGAGATGTATCTCACCCACACGAAACTCGACGGCAACATCGTGCTGCGGATGTCAATCGGTGGCACGAACACCACCGAGTCGGCGGTGACACAGGCCTGGAATCGTATCGTGGCCGTCGTTGACCGCGCCGCCGTGTGACATGGATTCACCCACCGTCCCAGCCATCTAACCTGTCGCCATGTCAGCGAGCGATTCGTCAAGAAACGTGTGGGAACACGACCGGGGCTGGGAACTCATCCGGTCGTTTGTGTATTACCAGCGCGAAAATTTCCTCCCCGAGGGTGTCGTCGAGGGCCGCGATGTCATCGACTATTCGGCAGGACTCGGCGACCTCTCGGCCTATGCCGCCACCCTCGACCCAAAGAGCCTGATCGCGACCGCGCCGGAACCACACGCTCCCCGACCCACAGCGCTCCCCGACAGCGTCGAATGGCTCACCGGCGTTGGAGCGCGCCACATCTCCGAACATCTCCCGACGGACTCAGCAGATGTCGTGCTTGCTCGCATGGTTATCCAGTTCCCCACTATTGAGAAGGACGCGGTCGACGTAGACGACATCCTGACCCAGCTCCACACCGTGCTTCGCGACGACGGCACCATCATCGTCACGACACACGCCCACTTCTCGTTACCGCGGTTCGACGGTGACCACTCGCGCGTCGACGACCACCTGAGTGCGGTCGAGGCGGACATTCTTCCGCTACTCGACACCAAAGACACCTTCACGCGCGGCGTAGCTCGCGAAACGGCGGGGTTGATCGAGCTGGTTCGTTATCTCGACCTCCCGCCACGTGAGGGCCCGTTTGGTGGGACCGGGTTTGGACTGAAGATTCCGATGCTGGTGAACTCATTCATACGTACCGGGTTCACGATCACCGATATCGGTGTGATAGAACCCTTCACATACCCGATCGGGTTACGCGACTCGATCACCGGCGGAGGCGAAGACACGGTGGAACTCGGCAACAAGGTGATGGCCATCAAGCGCCGCCACCTCACGTCCCCGGCCGCATCAGACCCGTACGATCGACCCCGAGTTCTTGCGGACATGCTTGCCGAAATCCGGGAACTCCTCCCCGTGACGGCCGTACCGATCGTCCGTGTCTGCGCTACGAAGAAATGACCATGCACGACCCGTTTATCCAATCTCTCGAAGACGACGGGGCACTCATAGATGCCGCGTTGGCGGCGACCCCCCTCTCCGTTGCGGTCCCGACCTGTCCGGGGTGGACCGTCCAGCAACTCGTGGAACATCTCGGTTCGCTTCACATCTGGGTAGCACAATTAGTCGAGAACCGGATCCAGGTCGCCACGCGACCGACTCAATCGGTTGTCGAGACCGATTCGTTGGGTACTTGGTACCGATCGACGAACCGACGCCTGCGAACGGTCCTTAGCGAAACTCCCCCGGACACTCAGGTGTGGACCGTGACTGGTGACCATATTGCTGGATCATGGCGTCGACGCCAGGCCCACGAGACTGCTATCCACCGCTTCGATCTTGAATACGCTCTCGGCAGGGCCCCCGACATCGACGAGATCCTCGCTGAATCATTCGTCGACGAACTCGGGTGTCTTATACCCTTTCTCCACAAATTCCGCGGACTCATGATCCCCGATGAGGACCTCGTGATGTCATCGTCCGACGCCTCTTGGACTCTCGAAGCCGGCAAAGGAACCATCCGCAACGGCCCACCGCTCCCATCGGCCGACATCGAAGGCACTGCCAGTTCGATTCTGCTCGCATTGTGGGACCGCCCCCACGATGCGGAAATCAACCGACCGGCATTACTCAGCCGCTGGCAGCTCGCCAAGTAGACCCAATGGCTAGCGGGCCGTGATCCGATCGGCCATGGCGTTGATAACCGCGGGACCCACCCCGCAGCACCCACCGATATGGGTCGCACCACCGTGTACCCACTCGAACACCATGTCGACCATGCGGTCCGTCGTGAGGTCGTGTCGTTTCCCCCGCGGTGATGGCGCTTCGAACGACCAGTCGAGGGGTACCGGCTCGAGCATGTTGGGGTAGCCGCCGGTTGCGATCGGGAGGTCAACAACGGCACGGATCGCCGCTGTGATGGCCTCGGGCTCCGAACAGTTGAACAGGATCGTTGTGACACCCAGGCTGATCATCGCCGTCGCAGCCTCAACCGCCGACTCACCACTGAGGAGAGCCCCGGTGCCGTCGCTACCGAGAGCGAACGCAACCCAGGTTTCACGACCGGTCTCTCCGGCGGCAATCACCGCGGCTGACGCCTCTCGCACACTCGACATGGTTTCACACACATACACGTTGGGCACGTCACCCATCGCGGCAACGATCCTGCGGTATGAGGTAAGATTCTCTTCGTCGGGTCCGACAAGATCGGGACGATACGAATGGCCGAGCGGTGCAAGAGATCCGGCAATCAGCACGTCGCCGGCGACCTCGCTGGCTTCCCGGGCCAGCCTCATGGCCGTTGCCACGAGATCCTCTAGTTGGTCATCAAGATTCTCTAATCCGAGCAGATTCGGTACCGTCGCATAGGTGTTCGAGATGATCACATCAGCGCCTGCCTCGATGAAGGCAACGTGGCAACCCCGAACCACATCAGGTGCTTCGAGTAGGGCAGCAGCGGACCAGATGGTCGGAGGAAGCACAACCCCGTGGTCCTTCAAGGTCGTCCCCATACCACCGTCGAGGAGGACTACGTCGGCAAGGTTGTCTGGCATGGGATCTCCGGGAGAGGGACGTGGGTATGTCAGAGCCGGCCGGCTTCGGTGACGCGGCGGAGAAACTGTTGCGTACGGGGCATCTGTGGGTCCGAAAAGATCTGCGCCGGTGGGCCTTCTTCGAGAATCGCGCCATCATCCAGGAAACACACCCGAGTCGCGACGTCGCGAGCGAACCCCATCTCGTGAGTCGCTAGTAGGAGCGTCATGCCGTCCGAGATCAGATCACGGATGACGCCGAGCACCTCACCGACGAGCTCAGGGTCCAGAGCAGCCGTGATCTCATCCAGCAGCAGTAGCTCCGGTTCGGTGGCGAGAGCGCGCACGACAGCAACACGCTGTTGCTGGCCTCCTGAGAGCCGGTCCGGAAACTCCAGGATCTTATCAGAGAGGCCGAACCGCTCCAGGAGTTCGGTCGCCCGCTGCTCGGCTTCGTCCTTGCTCTTACCGTGCACCCGACGGGGACTCAGCGTCACGTTGTCAAGGACGTTCATATGAGGAAAGAGGTTGTAACTCTGAAACACGATGCCGACAAACTGACGTACGAGGTTCGGATCCGTCTCTCGTCGTGTGATCATCTCGCCATCGAGGTAGATAGCCCCCTCATCAACTGTTTCAAGGAGATTGATGCAGCGCAGAATCGTCGACTTTCCCGATCCGGAAGAACCGATAAGACACACCACGTCGTGCTCCGCAACCGCAAGGTCGATGCCTTTGAGCACATGTTTGTCCCCGAACCGCTTGTGCACACCTTCAAGGCGGACCCGATGATTCATTGCAGCCCTTTGGTGCGGGCACGCCGGTCACGCGCGGTATACCAGTCCGCAAAACGTGCGACCGGAACGCTGACAATGAGAAACAGGATCGCCGCAACGAGCAGACTCGTGTAGTTGAACGTCCTCGCTTTGTAGATTTCGGCCTCGCGCACAGCCTCGCGCACGCCGAGCACACTGATGAGGGCTACGTCTTTCTGCAGGCTGACAAGGCCGTTGAGTAAAGCAGGAACCACGTTGCGGATCGCCTGGGGCAGGATCGCAAAGCGCAGTGCCTGCCACTGTGTGAGGCCGAGGGCACGCGCCGCGGCGCGCTGTGATTCGTGGACGCTTTCCAGTCCCGATCTATACACCTCTGCCGTGTAGGCCGAGTAGCTGAGCACGAGAGAGACGATGCCCCAAAACATGGGGCTCTTTGGCACACCGGGGAGATCGAGCGCCGGAACACCGAAACCGAGTAGGAAGATGACGAGAAGCAGAGGAACGCCACGAAACAGATCGATGTACACCGTCGATAGCATTCGTAGCGGAAAAAAGGCCGGACCGCGGAGCACTCGAAGCACTGCGATAAGAAGCGCAAAGGTAAGAATGAAGACTTCGGCTACTACGAACATCTGCATGTCGAGCCAGAAAGCAGCCAGTACATCCGGGAACGACGCCTTGAAGTGCTCCCAGTTGAGGAACTGGTTCCGGACCTTCGGCCAGGCATCAGAGTTGAGGATGATGACCGCGGCGACGACAAGGAATAGGATCGTCGAGGCGAACGCCATGAGCGCACCCCTCGAGCCGGACTGGCTGAGCATTCCGTTGAAGAGCCCCGGACTCCCGGAGGCGACAAATCGCGAGCCGGCCGGAAGCTCAATGGCTTCGGCCGGCTCGCGATTGTCCGTATCAGTCACGCAGTGTCTTAGGGCTGGATGACGGTGATGTCACCGGCCTGGTTCAGCCACTGGGTTTCGAGCTTGGCGAGCGTGCCATCAGCATCAAGGGCATCAAGGGCCTTGTTGACACAGGGAACGAGGCCGGAGCCTTCTTCAAACAGCATGCCAAGCTCCTCAGGAGCAGCAGTGAGACCCGGCAGCACACCGACAATCTCGGACCCTTCGATCTCGACAGCCGTGATGTAGTACGCCGTTGGCAGGTCCATCACGAGGACGTCGATCTGGCCGGCCTCAAGCGCCGACTTCGCATCAACGGTGTCGTTGTACACAGCCGCGGCGGTGCTTGGCTTGATCACGTCGTCGATGTAGCTAAGGCTCGTGGTGCCGATCGCGGCTCCAAAGCGAAGCTCCTTCAGATCTGCAACGGTCGCACCCTCCCCGACTACGCCTGCGTTGAACCCGACAAGGGCCTGCTTCGCGCTGTAGTACGGACGGGAGAAGTCAACAATCTGATCACGCTCTTCGGTGATCGAGTACTGCTGGATGTTGAAGTCGTAGTCCTTCTCGCCGGCTGAGATTGCAGCGTCAAATTCGGTACGCACCCATTCAACGTTGGAGATGCCCATCTCGGTAGCCAGGGCGTACACCACGGCACTTTCGAAACCTTCACCGTTGGTCGGGTCATCATCTTCCATCCACGGCGGGAATACCGGCTCACCGGTAGCCACAGTGAGTGTTCCAGCGTTCTTCAAGACCAAGTCGTCCACACCGCACGCAACGGCATTGCCGTCGTCGGCGGGTGTTGCCGTGTCGCCCGATCCCCCGCATGCTGCCGCTACAAGCGCCAGAGCGATGACCAGAACAATCCATGTCCTTTTCATTCCGTACCTCCACGTTCCGGATTCGGCACCACAGCCCCGATGGGGCTTCCTGGTGTCAGGATCAAATTAGTATGGTCCTCATCATCCCGAGAACCACACATGACCACACGGTGCCCAACGAAGGAGCGCTCATGTTTTCAGACTTCAAGGTAGCCGACATTTCCCTCGCAGAGTTCGGTCGCAAGGAAATCGAGCTCGCCGAGACGGAAATGCCCGGTCTCATGGCGATCCGTGCACAGTACTCAGCGGACAAACCTCTCGCCGGTGCCCGTATCGTCGGCTCGCTCCATATGACCATTCAAACTGCGGTCCTCATCGAAACCCTCGCCGAGCTTGGCGCCGATATCCGTTGGGCGTCATGCAACATCTTCTCCACCCAGGACCACGCGGCAGCGGCTATCGCCGTCGGCAAGACCGGCACGGTGGACGACCCACAAGGCATCCCCGTATTTGCCTGGAAGGGCGAGACCCTCGACGAATACTGGTGGTGTGTCGAGCAGATATTCACCTGGCCAAATGATGCGAGCCCGAACATGATCCTCGACGACGGGGGCGACGCCACCATGGCGGCCCTGCTCGGAGTGAAGTCCGAATCCGAGGGACTTCCCGTACTCGAGACAATGGAATCACCCGACGAACAGGCCCTGCTCGGCATGCTGACGCGTGTCGCAGAGTCCGACCCGGACTTCTGGGCCCCGAAGGTCGCCCAGATCAGAGGTGTTACCGAAGAGACCACGACCGGCGTCCACCGGCTTTACCAACTGGCCGAGTCGGGTGATCTGCCGTTCCCTGCGATCAACGTCAACGACTCGGTCACGAAATCCAAGTTCGACAATATTTACGGATGCCGCCACTCCGTCATCGACGGCCTCAACCGGGCAACCGACGTCATGATTGCGGGCAAACTTGCTTTGGTACTCGGCTACGGCGACGTCGGCAAGGGTGTCGTGAAGGCCCTCCACGGGCAGGGTGCGCGGGTGGTCGTCACCGAGATCGACCCGATCTGCGCACTCCAGGCTTCGATGGATGGCTTTGGCGTCGTCCGTCTTGACTCAGTAGTCGAAACCGCCGATATCTTCATTACGGCCACCGGCAACAAGAACATCATCACGCTTGAGGACATGGCGAAGATGAAACATCGTGCCATCGTCGGCAACATTGGGCACTTCGACAACGAGATCCAGGTCGACCAGCTGATGAGCCATCCGTCGGTGACGCGTCGCAACATCAAACCGCAGGTCGATGAGTTCATCTTCGATGACGGCCATTCGATCATCCTCTTGTCAGAGGGTCGTTTACTGAACCTCGGCAACGCGACGGGGCACCCGAGTTTCGTTATGTCGTGCAGTTTCTCGAACCAGGTGCTCGCCCAGATGGAACTTTTCGAAAACGGCTCCCAGTACGAGCCGGGTGTCACCGTGCTCCCGAAGGAACTCGACGAACAGGTGGCGCGCTTCCACCTCGACGCTCTCGGTGTCGAGCTCACCGAACTGTCGAAGGAACAGTCCGAGTATCTCCAGGTCCCGATCGACGGGCCGTACAAACCAGACAACTACCGCTACTGAGGCATCCCCGACATGCTGTTCATCGACGGAACGTGGCGGGGGGCGAACGGCAACGCGACGTTCGAGACGAGCAACCCGGCCACCGGTGAGGTCATCGGAACCGTTGCCGACGCCGGATCCGTCGATGTCGACGCTGCGATAGCCGCCGCGAGTGCCGCCTTCTCCGAGTGGGCGGGACAAACCGCATACGTGCGGAGTGCGGTCCTGCGCGATGCGTATCAGCTCATGGTGGACCGCAAGGAACGCCTCGCCAAGCTCATGACCGAGGAACAGGGCAAACCCCTCAAGGCGGCACGCAACGAAGTGCAGTACGCCGCCGATTTCTTGCTGTGGTTCTCCGAAGAGGCGAAGCGGGTGTACGGGTCGACGATCCCGGCACCTCGCTCGGACCAGCGTTTCATCACGTTGCAGCAGCCCGTTGGTGTTGTCGGGGCGATCACGCCATGGAACTATCCGATTTCGATGGTGACCCGCAAGGTCGCGCCGGCCTTGGCGGCCGGGTGCACCGTCGTGCTGAAACCGGCCGAGCAAACGCCGCTGTGTGCAATCGAGGTGTTCGAGATTCTCGACGAGGTCGGGTTGCCTCCGGGAGTCGCCAACCTGATCCCGACAGCGAACCCGGTTCCTGTCGGTGAGGCATTCACGAGCGATCCTCGGATAGCCAAGGTGACGTTCACCGGATCGACCGAGGTCGGCAAGGTTCTCGCAACCCAAGCCGCGCCGCACATGAAACGCACGTCATTCGAACTTGGTGGCCATGCCCCCTTCATTGTGTTTGAGGATGCCGACCCGGTGCATGCGGCCAAGGGGGCAGGTCTCGTGAAGTTCCTCAACACCGGCCAGGCCTGTATTTCGCCGAACCGTATGTATGTCCACGCCTCTATCGCCGACCAGTTCATCGAGACGCTGGTCGCTCGTACCTCGGCGCTCAGAGTCGGCAATGGCCTCGATGCAGGAGTGACGATCGGTCCACTTGTTGACCAGCCTTCGCTCGACAAGGTGCAGCACCATGTTGATGATGCTGTTCGCAAGGGCGCGACGCTCCATGTTGGTGGAAAGCCGGCGAAGGTGGACGGGCCCGGCGAAGGTTTCTTTTTCGAGCCGACGGTGCTCGGCAACGTCACCGCCGAGATGGTGATCTCCCACGAGGAGACGTTCGGCCCGGTGGCGCCGGTGATCCTGTTTGAGAACGAGGCCGAGGTTATCGCGGCTGCGAACGACACGGCGTATGGCCTTGCGGCCTATGTCTATACGAACAGTCTGGCGCGCGGGATGCGCATGTTCGAGGCGTTGAACTTCGGCATCATCGGGATCAACGACATCAACCCGACCGCGGCCGCGGCACCGTTCGGTGGTATGAAACACTCCGGTATCGGCCGCGAAGGCGGCCGCGAAGGTATCGCAGAGTACCTGGAAACCAAAACCGGTGGCTTCTCCATCTAACTCCAGGCTTCTTGCGTAGCTGGGGGCCATATATGGCCCCCAGCTAAGCAAGAAGCCTCTTACCGGCGGGCGAGGCTATGCATTTGGCGTCTGGTGG
>BDTL01000125.1 GCA_002898115.1 bacterium BMS3Bbin02
CCCCAGTCGTGGGCGACGGTCACGATCGGCCCGGTGAGACCTAACGCATCGGTGAGGGCCGAGAGGTCGTCGATCCGCTGGGAGAATCGACGGAAAGTGCCGGTTCGTTCGGAGAAGCCCATGTCTAGCTGGTCGACGGCGACGACACGGACTCCCGGTGGAGCGCCCGCTATGACGTCCCGCCACAGATACGACCACGTTGGGTTCCCATGAACGCACAGCAGCGTGAGTCGTGGGTCTTCTACCTGGTTGTCAAGGATGTGCCACGTTCGGCCGACCGGGTCGAGGTCAGGAGTCTCGACGATCCTGGACCACGTTGGGTCGAGACCGGGCAGGCCCTCGGGTGGGAGTTCCGCGGGCGAAATGGGACCGGTGGTCACCAGCGCAGTTCGATCACCGATGTGTTGATGCCGGATCCCACACCCAGCAGCAACACCTGGTCGCCGGCTTCCAACGAATCGGCCTCCAGGGAGAGCGTTATTGGGATCGATGCCGGACCGACATTGCCCAGGAACGGGAACGTGAGCGGCACCTTGGCAGGATCAATGTCGAGGGTCTCGCACGTCAGTCGGGTGTGGACCTGGGAGATCTGGTGCATGATGTAACGATCAGCGTCCCGCCAACCCCATTCGTCGGCGTCGCCCCACACCATCTTGGAGACTTGCAGTCCGGCGTCAAGAAGTGAGCGACTGTCGGTGCGCATCTGGTTGAGATCACCAACACACAGGTTGTGGTGACTCGTGGCGGCGCGCGCTGCTCCCCTCACAACCCTGTGGCTGCCGGGGTTGTCGGAGTAGCGACCGACAACTGCTGCTGCCCCTCCCGATCCGAGCGTCAACGTTGCAAGTTCGTTGAAGAGATCAGTGATCGTTGTCTCGGGTCGGACGAGCCGGGCAAGCGTTGCTTCCTGGGAGAACCGGCTCCCCTCACCATCCACTATGAGGGCGTAGTCGATCTGGCCACTGTCGATCATGTTGCCGGCGACCTGGACCGCGGTGACGAAACCCAGACACGCGTTCACCAGGTCAAAGTTGAGACACCAACTCGGGAGGTCGAGCGCGTTGTGGACGGTAACAGCGGACGAAGGCTCCAGACGGTCACGGCACACTGAAGTGTCTATCAACAGCCCGATGTCTTCGAGACGCACGCCCGCTGCCTTGATCGCTTTCTCCCCGGCTGCGGTCGCTGCATCGGTGAACAGGTGCCCCTCGGGCCACCAGCGGCGTTCCTGAATTCCGGCAAATCGTTGCAACATGCCCGGAAAACCGCCGACACGGTCGTATGTGTCGGCCAACACCCCGTCGAAGTAGGAAGAAGGAACCACCTCTGGGGCATCCACATGAGCGATTGACACGATCGCGGTGTCGTTCATGGTGAAGATCGAGTTGCCGGACATCAGTGCTTTCCGTGGAATGTGACGAAGAATCGTGCTCGAACCGAAGCCGAGATGACGGTGCATCCGATTCGCCAGGTAAATCTACCGGAAATCGCACCCATACATGTACTTTGCGGAATCATAGCCCTGTCCAAATTCACCTGGCAGGATAGTGACCGGCTCGCCTCGGCGGCCGTTACTTCTCGGTTCCTCTCGTTGTGTTCTCCGGTACGAGCACCGCCGGGGTCGACCCGTCGCCGCCGAACGGGACAAATACGGCGGTCTCTGAGATGTCGCAGTCCAGGCTGCCATCACCGGCCCTCTGCACTGCGTTGTAGCCGACATCGTGATTTCCCGCCGTGACCGCTGAGAAGAACGACGTGGTTGCGCTCGAGAACACTGACGCGGACTCGGCGTGATTGAAGTACAGCACCCCTGCTCCGACGGACGACTGGATCACGCTATCGACGGTGATCGTCACATCCCACCGGGTGTTGGTCGTGCCGGAGAAACTCGTGCAGTTGAACGACAAGGTCGTGACAATCCCGCCGTCGACCGGCGCCGCAACGGTGAACACGTCGGCCTGGGCCGGAGAATTCGATGTGTTAACCCAGGTTGCACTACCCGCGCCGCGGATAAGATCACCGGCGTTGAATCCATCGACAGTATCCGCCTCACTCACGATACCGTCCTCGGCCCCCAGGTACTTGGCGAATCGGTGCATGAAAGCGGCCATCTGTTCGCGGGTTACGTTCTCGGTCGGACAGAACTCGTCGTTCGCCGGCGGGTTGCAGCCGAGCGTCACACCGGCGTCGGCGAGCCAGCCGATGTCGTCGTGGAAATTGTTCGTATCGGGCACGTCGGTGAATCGGTCGGCCGCTGTAGCCATCACGGGGATCATGAGACCGACGACGATCCCGATGATCAGTAGTGCGCGTTTGTTGACACTCATGGTGGATCTCCTCTCACTAGAGGATGCACGTCTCGTGCGTCCACCCCCGTTGTAGTCCCCTTTCCCCCACCTGTGGGCAGAAAAGAGACCCTTTCTCCGAGTCACCACGACATGACATACGGACCGAGCGCTCCCAGAAGAAACCACAACCAGTGGAGCCGAAGTTGCGCCTTGCGAAACTTCCAAGGAAC
>BDTL01000126.1 GCA_002898115.1 bacterium BMS3Bbin02
CACCGCGCCCGTGCATGCAGTGTGACGACCCGCCCTGTGTCCCCCCATGCCCGGTCGGAGCCACGTTCATACGTCCCGACGGCGTCGTGGAGATCGACTACGAACAGTGCATCGGTTGTCGCTACTGCATCTCTGCATGCCCGTACGGTGCGCGTTCGTTCGACTACAGCGAATTCTATACCGAGGGCACCCCGGAACTCATGCCCTACGAAACACGGCCCAACTACGAGTACGCCGAGGACTGGTCACGAGACCCCGACCACCCAACCGTCTCCCCGATGGGGAACGCCCGTAAGTGCCACTTCTGTTTGCACCGGGTCGAGGCAGGGATGCTCCCGGCATGTGTGACGACGTGCCTCGGTGGAGCGACGTACTACGGGGATCTCAACGACAACGACAGTCTGATCAACGAGCTGATCGCATCGGAGCGGGTGATGCGACTCAAGGAAGAACTCGGAACGAACCCCAAAGTCTTTTACCTGGTCTAGGAGGCAACCATGAACGTAGTGATTCATCCAGATACACCAAAGGTCGCCCCCGCGATTCGGACCACAGGCATCTTCCTGCTCGGGCTACTCGCACTCGGTGGCGTCATCAGCATCATCATCCGTCTCTTCGAGGGGATGGGTGTCACGAATCTCACGAGCAACGTCGCATGGGGCATGTGGGTCGTGTTCTACATCTACTGCATCGGCCTGTCTGCAGGGTCGTTCCTTCTGTCGACGGTCGTCTACGTGTTCGGGATGGAGCGGTTCGAGAAGATGGGTCGCATGGCCCTGATCTCGGCCCTACTCGCCCTCGCCGGCGGCCTGATCTTCGTCTGGATCGATCTCGGGCATCCCTTCCGGTTCTGGAAAGTATTCTTCAACTGGCAAGTGTCGTCCGTGCTTGCATGGGAAGCGGCCCTGTACATCGGCTACGTCGCGATCATCCTCGCTGAGCTCTTCTTGCTGATGCGCAGGGATCTCGTGGGACTCCGCAACGAGACCACGGGATGGCGGAAGCGTCTCTACACGGTCCTGGCAGCCGGGCACAAGATCGAGGGTGACGGCAAGGAGCAGGCAGAGCGCTCCCGACACACCATCAAGATGCTGGGCATCATCGGTATCCCCGTCGCCGTCGGAGTACACGGTGGCACCGGGGCGCTCTTCGCCGTCGTGGCTGCCAAGCCCGAGTGGTTCAGCGGTCTGTTCCCGATCATATTCCTCGTGTCCGCGCTGCTGTCGGGTGCGGGCTTGATGCTGTTCCTCTACGCCTGGTTCGGCAGAAGAGACAACGAGTATTCGGGGATTGTCGATGGTCTCAGAGTGTTTGTCATCGCGTTCATCGCGGTCGATGCTCTCCTGTTCCTCAGCGACCTCCTCGTCAACCTCTACGCAGGCATTCCCGACCAGGTCGCTGTCTGGCACGAGATTGCATTCGGCGAATACTGGTATGTGTTCTGGTTTGGTCAGATCCTGCTCGCCTGGACGGTACCGCTGTTCCTCTCGGTCTTCGGTCCAACGAAGAGGTCGGCGCTCTGGCTCGGAATCGCAGGAATAAGCGTCGTAATGGGGATCCTGGCTGTACGGCTCAACCTCGTCATCCCCGCGTATCTGTTCCCGCAGCTTCCCGGACTCGACGTGGCGCTGCCCGACACCAGGTCCGCGTACTCGTACTTTCCATCGCTACTCGAGTGGATCTCATCGATCGGCATTGCAGCACTCCTCACGCTCGTGTTCATCGCGGCATGGAATCTGTTGCCTATCTATAGACGTGAACCTGATCACGAACCTGTGAAGGGAGAGTCCATATGACTACTACCACACCCAAAGGCGGCCTCTCTCGCCGTGAGTTCATCAAGACGTCAGCCCTGGTTGGTGGAGCCGGCCTGGCAGCGACCGCCTTTCACGTGACCATCTTCGGGCAACAGGCGATGGCCGATGGCGCCGACATCACCGGCGACTACGTCCTGGCTCGACCCGAGTCGCTCCTCTACAGCACATGCCTGCAGTGCCATGTCGCGTGCCAGATCAAGGCGAAAACCCAGGATGGTGTCCTTTCCAAGCTGACCGGTAACCCGTACAGCCCACAGAACTATCTCCCTCACCTGGCGCTCGATACCTCACCGTTTGATGCTGCGACCGCAGACGGGAAGCTGTGCCCGAAAGGCCAGTCCGGGATTCAAACGTACGCGGATCCCTATCGTGTGCGCAAGATCCTCAAGCGCAACGGTCCCCGCGGTTCCAACAAGTGGATTGCGATCGAGTTCGACCAGTTCATCAACGAGGTCGTCGCCGGTGGACAGATCTTCTCCGCTATCGGCGATGCCCGAGAGTACCCAGGATTCGATGAAGTGATCGTGGCTCGCGATCCCGACGTGATGAAGGCACTTGGGGAGGACGCGTCGAAGGTCGCGAGCGGCGAGATGACGATTAGTGACTTCAAGTCGGCGCACGCGAGCCATCTCGACCTGCTGATCGATCCGGATCACCCCGATCTTGGACTGAAGAACAACCAATTCGTCCTTCAGAACGGCCGTATAGAGCATGGCCGCAAGGAGTTCACGAAGCGGTTCACGGGCGGCGCGCTCGGCACGGTCAACTGGTTCGCCCACACGACGATCTGTGAGCAGTCGCATCACATTGCGTACAAGGAAGCGACCGGGCACAAGACCGAACACATGAAGCCGGACATCGTCAACTCCGAGTTCATCCTCTTTTGGGGGACCGGAGCCTTTACGGCAAACTTCGGGCTAACACCAATGGCCGAGAAGGTCACCTCCGGCATGATTGGGCGTGGGCTCAAGACGGCAGTCGTCGATCCGCGGCTTTCACACGACGCAGGAAAGGCAGACTGGTGGCTCCCCGTCAAACCGGGGACAGACCTGGTGCTCGCCCTCGGCATCATGGGGTGGATGTTCGACAACGACCGCTACGACGCCGCGTACCTCGCAAATGCGAATATGGCCGCAGCCACGGCCGCCGGCGAGCCAACATGGTCCAATGCGACCCATCTTGTGAAGATCGAGGAAGGGAAAGCTACGAGGATTCTCGATGCAGCTGAGGCGGGAGTCGGTGACGAAGGACAGACCGTCGTCATGGTCGACGGTCAACCGGTGGCGGTGACGTATGACGACGAGGAGACACCGGTCGTCGGTGACCTCTACGTCGAGTCGAGTGTTGCAGGGATCGAAGTGAAGTCGGCCCTCCAGCTACTTAAGGACGAGGCAACCTCGAGATCACTGGACGAGGTATCCCAGATCACCAACGTCCGACGCAGGACGATCGAAGAGGTTGCCCGCGAGCTCACCTCCCACGGGAAGCGAGCAGTCGTCGAGATGTACCGCGGTCCCGTCCAGCACACGAACGGGTTCTACGGCGGGGATGCCGTGATCATGCTCAACGTGTTGCTCGGCAACGCCGACTGGAAGGGTGGCCTTCAGGTCGGGGGAAGCCACTGGCACGAGTTCGGGCACAAGGATGGCAGCGTCTACGACTTCGCAGACATGAACCCTGGGGCCCTCAAGCCGTTCGGTATCAAGATGACGAGGGAAGGCACGACGTACGAAGACACCACCCTGTTCACCCGTGACGGCTATCCGGCGAAGCGACCCTTCTATCCGTTCACGGGCGATGTCTATCAGGAGATCATCCCGTCGTTCGCACAAGGCTATCCGTATCCCGGCAAGATTCTGATGCTTCACATGGGGTCACCAGCACTCGCAACCCCCGCCGGGCATACGACTATCGAGATGCTTCGAGATCTCGATCGTATCCCACTATTCATAGCAAGCGACATCATTGTCGGGGAGACGAGCATGTACGCCGACTATGTGTTGCCAGACCTCACCTACATGGAGAGGTGGGCAACACCGCACACGACGCCGGATATCCCGACAAAAGCAAGCAAGCTCCGTCAACCTGTGGCCGTTCCGCTCACCGAAGAGGTGACGATCGACGGCGAGGTGATGCCAATCTCGCTCGAAGCGTTCATGATCGCCGTCGCCAAGAAACTCGGCATGCCCGGGTTCGGCGCCGATGCCTTCGGACCGGGAATGCCACTTAACCGGCCCGAGGACTGGTATCTCAAGGCGATCGCAAACATCGCCTTCGGAGACAAGGCCGACGAGGCCGTCCCCGATGCCTCGACAGAGGAACTCGACCTGTTCAGTTCTTCGAGACGGTTCCTTCCGGTATCGGTGTTCGATGAGGCCAAGTGGAAGACAGCCGTACGGACACAGGAGTGGCCGAAGGTGGTCTACATCCTGAACCGGGGTGGACGCTACGCGGAGTACGGGTCCGGCTACGACGGGCTCTACATGAAGAACAAGATGGGCTCGATGTTCCACATCTTTATGGATGACGTTGCGGCCAAGAACAACTCGATCACCGGGGAGCCGTTCGTCGGGTACGCAGTGTGGAGGGGTCAACGTGACAGCGCCGACGAACCGATCGACGAGCGACCGGAGTACCCGATGGCGCTCATCACGTACAAGGAGCCGTGGGGCGGCCAGTCCAGGACGATCTCGAACTACTGGGGCAACCTGGGACTCGTCAACTCGAACTACATCCTGCTGAACCGCGTCGATGCACAATCGCTCAGAATCGAGGATGGGCAATCGGTAAAGCTGGTCTCCGCCTCGAACCCCGAAGGCACCTTCAGCCTCGGTAACGGGGAGATGATGAGTACCGTCGGACCGGTGAAAGTCGTCGAGGGGATCCTCCCCGGTACCGTTGCAGCTTCATGGCACTTCGGTCACTGGGCGTACGGTTCCACAGACATAGAGATCGACGGCGAGCTCATCAGTGGAGACAAGCGTCGCAGGGCCGGCATGTGCCCGAACTCCGTGATGCTCGTCGATCCGAAACTCGGCGACGTATGCCTCACCGACCCGGTCGGTGGAAGCGCGTCGTTCTACGACACACCGGTCGCCGTGATTCCTGCCTGATACTGAAGGGACGAGGTAACTGAGGGGCGTCCTCTGGCGCCCCTCAGTCGCGAAAGACCAGGCACGCCCCCTCGACGTATCGCTCCGGCGCGACATCGACCTGTAAAGGACCATGAGTCGATTCGGTTATGGGTGATCTGTTGTTTGGCCTTACGTCTCTATTGCCGTCTTTTGTATTGATCGGACGATGGCGAAAAGAATCGTCGATGCGGCTCCGGCAACAACGACAAAGATGACACTCACGGCGGCGTCGGCTGCGAGGTCTGCCCTGGTCAGCCCGATAATCATCGCGACAAGTGCCAGGCTCAGCAACGCCGCGTAGGCGACCAACCCGGTGGCGAACACGTAGCCTCTCACTTCGAGCTTCCATACCCAGTACGCGGTGAGGGCGCTGCCCGGAAGCAGAAGAGATAGATCGAGTACTTGGATGCCGTTCGTCGGGGTCGCAGATTCGGCGAGGCTCTCCGGTTCGACTCCGTTCACGATCGCCGGGACGATGTCGGAAAGCCACAGCGCCAAGAAGGTTACAACGATGACGATCAGGAATCCGACCACGCTGCGCCGCGGCCAGGACGCCCCGAACATCGAAGACTTCAGGGGCCAACCGAGACTTCCAACACCACCAACCAGGGCGAAGATGGAGCAAGCGAGAAGGGATGTGTAGACCAAGAACAGGTCGTTGAATCTGACCATGAACGCAGCAATGGTGTATGTGTACGCGAAGTAGAACACCACTCCGTGCCACATGAGACGTGCCGAGAACGATCCCCGATAAGCAAGCCGGCAGAGCAGCAGAATTGCCGGCACCGCAACAAACAGGGTGACGTAGTCCTGAGAAACCGCCTGTACCGCGAAGCTCTTGACGTCTCGCTCATACGTACTGTCAACAAGGATGCCTACCGACGATGCGACAGCACCCAGCAAGGCGATCGGAATCGTCAACCACAGCCAGGCCCGGTTCAACTCTGTCTCCTCACAATCGATTCCTGAGCTGCTACAGCCGCTTAAACCGCCGCCGCTGGACCAACCCGCGGGACGCGGAACCTGATGCGCGGTCCCACACCCGGAGATCGTAGCGGTTTCGAGACCAACCAACCGCCAAGCAGCGATCAGGAAACGCCGATGAACCGGGCCAGGTTTCCGGAGGCTCTCTTTCCTGCGAGGATGAGGTCTATGGCAAACACTGGGGAAACTCGCCACGGCGACGTCTGCGGACCTTTGTTCCGACAACCGTCGGCACATGGCATCGGTGTGGAAGCACCAGACACTTCCGGCGAGGTCCGCATCGCGGAGGTCCGGGCGTTGGAACTTGAGACTGGAGAAGTGAATTGAGCTTGCTCAGGCTGGCACAGAGGATCTCGTCCAGGTTCCGCCGCAAGCGGTTCGCCATGTTCGTGTCGCTGCTCGACATACGGGGGCACGAGCAGATCCTCGATGTCGGGGGGACCCGTGCCTTCTGGCTGGGTACCGGATACGAATCCAACGTGACGCTGTTGAACATTGCCCCGACCAAGGATGGGGTTGCACCGTTGACATGGGTCGAGGGTGACGCGTGTGACCTCAGCCGGTATGACGACCACGAGTGGGACGTCGTTGTGTCGAACAGCGTCATCGAGCATGTCGGTGACTATGCCAGGCAACAGTTGATGGCCGACGAGGTCCGCAGGGTGGCCGTTCGCTACTGGGTACAGGCTCCCTACATGCACTTTCCAATCGAACCGCACATCCTCTTCCCCTTCTTCCAATACCTGCCTCCGGGCGCCAAACGCGTCGTGGCACGCCTGTGGCCCTTCTCGTTCCCGAAGAAACACGGCAGTGACCCGGTCCACGTCGCTAACAACACTCGCCTCCTGACCAAGGCGGAGTGGCGCGATCTGTGGCCCGACGCTCAGCTGGTCAATGAGCGATTCATCGGTCTCACGAAATCCCTCATCGCCTTCCGCGACTAGCGCTGCACCGTGCACCCTTTTCGCCTTTCAGAACCAGAGACGGGTAACGGTTTCGAGGCCGAACAACAGCCAACCGGCAACCAGGAGTCGCCAAGCAACCGAGTGCAGCGAGGTTGCCCGCGACCGAGTGCAGCGAGGTTGCCCGCGACCTCCCAAGGAACGCCGGAGGCGTTCCCGTTATCTTGGGTGGAGGTGAGGGGATTTGAACCCCTGGCCCCTACGTTGCGAACGCAGCGCCCCCACCCCTGTGATCAGGCGATATGTGCTCTGACCTGGGGTTTTGTACTCAACACCTCTCACCGTTTTGCATGGTTTCGCGTCGTTTCGCGCACAGAGCGCGCACAGTCGTGCGATTGGACGAACCGACCGGAAACCTCGACGCGCTTACGAGCGAACTCGTACTCGAGCGAATGTTCGTCGCTGTCCGCGAGCACACAAGGGCGGCCGTGGTTGTCGCGACTCACGACTTGGGCGCTGCCCGATATTGCGACAGGGTATTTGTGCTCAAGGATGGAAATCTACAGCCGTGGGAGTAGACCAGGGGCCACGCCGTGCCCCCATGCTTGAGCTGTTTAGGGAGTCGTGGGAAACTCTTCGAACAGGGCGCCTGAGTACTATGTTCGCTTTCGCAATCGTTCTCGTGTTACTTGCAGGGTCAATGATGGCAGAGATGCTTACTCAGATTGAACTAGCGACCATCCAGGACGCACGCTACCGCAATGGCGAGGACGTGTTCATCGCCATACCCGAGCGAGGTATTGAAGCGTTCACGGTGGCGGACTGTCTCGCGTTGAATCATGTTCCGGGGGTTGCGCGAAGCGGCGCATTGGTCTCACAAGGTACCGCAGCCATTCGGAATCTTGGTGGGGCAGGGCTTGTCGCTGTGGTTGTGGCTGGCAACATGCTTCCGGTTTGGACAGCCGACGGAGACAACCCGGTGGAAGGACTT
The DNA here is from genome assembly GCA_002898115.1 of bacterium BMS3Bbin02. GTDB lineage: Bacteria > Actinomycetota > Acidimicrobiia > Spongiisociales > UBA5794 > BMS3BBIN02. Next base: position 7,829 of record BDTL01000126.1, read on the forward strand.
GCCATCGGGCCTCTGGCTAGCGGCAAACTAGGAGTTGGTGAGACTTCGCTTGTGATTGCAGATCTGGGAGTTCTCTCGGCTCAAGCGGAGCGTGAGTCCTCCTCCCTCGGTGTTTCTGTAGCGCTTCTCGGAGCAACTCCAAGAGAGCCGGATGTTGCCGGATGGCTGGTGGTACAGCGACTAGATCCCGACTCCGTACCTGCGGGATGCTGGATCGAATCAGTGCCGGGGGCAACCGCATCAGTGAAGGCCGTGGCTGGTTCGCTGCTGGCCACCGAGGGGCGAGCCCCGGTTACGCGGGACCTCGTCGCCAGCGACTCCACGTTCGATCTAGCAGAGAAGTTTGAGACCCGGTGGTCGAAACGAGCTTGGCTTTTGTCAGCGGGGGTCTGGACACTGTTTGGGTTGCTGATCAACACGATCTCCCGTCAACGTTGGGCACTCTACTTGGCCGTCGGGTTGCAGCGGACGGATCTCGTGTTCATTGAGGTAGGGCGAATTCTGCTACTACTCGCTGCGGCCTGGCTCACAGCGGGACTCCTCGCGATCGTCTTCGCTGCGACGCTTGGTATCCCGGAACTCTTGTCGCGTGAAGCCGCGCTCACGATGCTCGCCCAAGGTACCCTAGTCTCTACGGCTTTGCTTGCTCTGACGCCACTCACCCTGGTTGTACTCGCCGGAGTGTCATTGGTCGAGATGCTCAGGGAATGAATTCCGTCTCGTCCTGTCCTTACCCCATGAAAATGCGATCAAGAACCCACGCCACCTGCTTGATGAGGGGAAGCTTGCGGATGCGATGCCAAAACGTGATCGGGCTGGACTCCCTAACCACCCCCCGCACGGCTTTCCTATATCTACCCATGGGCCAGATTGTACACCCGTGAACCGCCCCGGGTTTTGTGGAGGTTCCAGACTTTGAGAGGATGGAGCCATGGAAAGACATCGACAGCATCGAGGGAAGTACCCCGACGAGTTACGTGAGCGTGCGGTACGGATGGTCCTCGATCACGAGGACGAGTACGGGTCGCAGTGGGAAGCGATCTGTTCGGTCGCTGAAAAGTTGGGGCCGAAGGCCGAGACGGTGCGGCTGTGGGTTCG
>BDTL01000127.1 GCA_002898115.1 bacterium BMS3Bbin02
GTCTGCGACGTCGCCGGTGGAGATGTCCTTGTCGGTACCTCGGGTCCGGATGCGATCTGTTGAACAATGAGGTGGTCCGAGAGTCCGAAAGCAACGAAGCTTGTGACGCCGCTGGTCGGACTCTCGCAAGCAACCGAGTCTTCGAGGTTGCCGTTGTCGGGTTTGAGCAACTCGTCGACGTCTGGAACGTCGCCAACACGGTGTCGATCACAGCCCAGGTGACGGGCACCACCGGCGCCAACGTGACACTTGACGTGTTACGTCTCGACGGTACCGTGATAGGCACCGATGAGACATCACTGATACTCAGCGATGGCGAAGTGACGCTCGCCGTGCCCGCGTGGGTGCTATCCGGGGAGGGTATCGTGAAAGTCCGGGTTACGGTGAACGCGCCACTGCTGGTCTCGGTGCGCTTCGACAATGCGGTGTTGGCTGTGGCGCCGTGATATGGAGGGAACAGTGACGGCTATGACAACTGGTTCAACATCGTCCACCCGTAGACGCCTCCGGGTCGTCTCGTTGCTAGCGGTATTCATGCTCGTGGCATCAGCCTGCACGATTGTTGGCGATGCCAGCACTGGCTGTGACTGCCCGAACCTGGAAGCGACCGTCACATCGATTGATTGGATCGGTGACGGCACGATCCCCGACGAAATACAGAGCAGTTTCCAATACGGTTCCCGAGGCGACCCGGCTAAGTTGAGGGTATCCGTCTACTACAACACGCCCGATCGCGTCGAGGTGCAGGTACAGGTTGAGGAGAGGCTCAGAGAAGCAGGTTTCGACGTGGTCGAGACGACTCCGTTTGCCGGTGTAGTCGAAGCAGAAGAGTGGCTGGTGAGCGTCAGGACGTCGGGTGGTGAGGAGAACCCGAGGGTGTCGGTGTTCGTTCGGATCGTTGATGACGATGCTCGTGCTGCTGAACTCCTCGCGCCGCTTGTTGATGCGCTCGGTACGCTTCCCTGACCCGATCGTGTTGGCTGTCTCGCTCCCCGGTAACGAGACCCGGCTTCGGGATGTGGCTCTCCTGGGTCTTTGCGCCCGTGGGGTCGGTCCGAGAGTCCGCAAGCAACGGAGCTCGCGACGCCGCCGGTCGGACTCTCGCAAGCAACCGAGTCTTCGAGCTTGGTCCGAGAATCCGAAAGCAACGGAGCTTGTGACGTTGCCATTCTCGCAAGCAACCGAGCTTGCGAGGTTGCCGTCTGCGACGTTGCCGATGGCGGTCGTGGGTAAGGTGAGGGGATGGACCACATCCGATGGCATCTTGCGCAAGTCAATGTTGCGAAGGCTGTGGGTACTCGGGATTCGCCGGAAATGAAGGCGTTCGTGGACATGCTTGACGAGGTCAACGCCGAGGCGGACGCTGCGCCCGGGTTCGTGTGGCGGTGGGAGGAAGCGTATGAGGAGACCGGCGACGATAACTTCGATGCCGAGATGGTCCTGGTGAACGTTTCGGTGTGGGATTCTTACGAGTCGTTGCAGGCGTATGTGTACTCCAACTTGCATCGGGAGGTGTTTCAGCGGCGTCGGGAGTGGTTCACGTTCATGAAGGAGAACCATTTCGCGATGTGGTGGATTCCTACGGGGACGACTCCCACAGTGGAGGAGTCCCTGGCGAAACTCAACGAGCTCCGTGAGAACGGGCCGGGGCCTTCGGTGTTTAGTGTTCGTCAGCGTTTTGCTCCGACCGGTGAGGAGATTCCATGGAAGTCCTAGGTGATGAGGTCCAGGTTGTTGTGCTGTCCGGTGTTCCGGGTGTTGGAAAAACCACCACGGCAGAGGCGATGTCTGACCTGCTAGTTGCCGACGACGTGCCCCACGCCTGGCTCGATGGTGACCAACTCACCCTGGTGTACCCACGTGATCCGGATGATCCCCATGCGCACAGGCTCTTCTTCGAGAATCTCGCCCAGTTGTGGGCGAGCTATCGCGCTGCGAGAGCGCGTCGGATGATCATTGCGCGGGTCGTGGAGGAAGCTGATGAGATGGACGGGTATCGCCAAGCCATTCCCGGGGCCGAGATAGTGGTTGTTGAACTCCGGTCTCCGCAGCATATTGTGCACCAGCGGATTCTTCGCCGCGAGTACGCCCCTGAGTGGGTTCTCCGCATGCAGAACCGCAGCGACGAGCTCCGTCCCATCCTGGAAAACAACGGTATAGCCGACCATGTCGTGTTGCTGGAACACGAGACACCCGAGCAGGTTGCAAAGACGGTACTGAAGCGTATCGGGTGGACGGCGTAGTAGGAACCTGATCTTGGGCCGGCTGTGCCGATACGAGTGATCTGTTCCTCAAGAGGGTTCACAGCGGTCGTCATACGAATTATCATCGATGTATGACAATGCTTAGTTTCCGGATAGATGATGAAGATGCGGCGGACGCTCAGCGATTCGCCGATCGTCTCGGGATTGACCGATCACAACTGTTGCGCGATGCCCTGCGTCGTCATCTCGTTCGTCTTCGCGCCGAGACTGACATAGCGGCATGGATCAAAACGCCCCTGACAGCGGAGGAAAGCTCGTTCGGCGACGTGGCCGACTGGGGTCCGTCGGAGGATTGGTCGGATTGGGTCGATGCAACGAGGTGAGATCTGGTTTGCTGCCACTCCCGATGGCAGTCGGCCGGTACTGATTCTGACGCGGGATCCAGTC
>BDTL01000128.1 GCA_002898115.1 bacterium BMS3Bbin02
CAGGTGCACTCGGAAAGGCTGCAACATCATTTCGTGGCCGGTCTCGACACCATCGACACACCGCTCAACCTAACCCAGGTGACTCCAATGTGGCCAGGTCCCCGGGGACGATTCATCACATTCGTTCACCCGAACGCCCAGCATCTCCACAAGGCGTATCTCGATAGAGGCCTCATCACCGACGTGCGGCGGGACCGGCTCCGCTTCGGCTTCGGTGTCTACCAGGATGACGAGCACATCGACAGAGCCCTCCAACTCATGGACGGCATCAACTGATGCAAGACACGCCCACGCTTTCGTCGGCGGCCTACCGAGCAAATGCCTGGAAGCGGTGGAGGCCTTCTTCTAGGTCGTTGTCTCCGAGTGCGAAGCTGAAGCGGGCATACCCGGGGGCACCGAACGCTTCGCCGGGGATGATCGCGATCTGGGCTTCCTCAAGCAGGCGTGACGCCAGGTCGAGCGACGACGCTATACCCATGCGGTCGAGTAGTCCGGTGACGCGGGGGAACGCGTAAAACGCACCCGCGGGCTCCAGGCACTCGACACCATCGATTTCATTCAACATCCGCGTCATGGTGAGACGGCGCCGATCGAACGCCGTGCGCATCTCGGCAACCGCGTCGAGCGATCCGCTTACTGCGGCGAGTGCCGCACGCTGGCTCACGTTGGCGACATTCGATGCCGCATGACTGATCTGGGTGCCGGCGGCCTTGGCGACGTGGGGTGGTGCGATCAACCATCCGACACGCCACCCGGTCATGGCATAGGTCTTGGCGACACCGTTCACGACAACGGTCTGGTCCGCAATCTCGGGGACGACGACCGGGAGAGAGTGGAACTCGTTGTCACCGTAGACGAGGTGTTCATAGATCTCATCGGTCATCACCCAGATGCCGTGCTCAAGAGCCCATTCGCCGATCGCCGCGATCTCGTTGCGGGTATACACGGCTCCAGTCGGGTTTGATGGCGACACAAAGATCAGCATCTTCGTCTTGCCGGTGCGAGCGGCTTCGAGGTCGTCAATCGTGAGCTTGAAACCGCCCTCAAGGTCGGTTGCGATCGGGATCGGCACACCGCCTGCGAGCTTGACGGACTCCGGGTACGACACCCAGTACGGCGCCGGGATGAGCACCTCGTCGCCGTCGTCAAGCAGTGCCTGACACGTGACGTAGACGGCATACTTGCCACCGTTGGTGATGATGACCTGGTTGGCACTGACGTCATAACCGGAGTCGCGCAGGGTCTTCGCCGCCACAGCCTCGCGGAGCACCGGAAGGCCTGCAGCCGGTGAGTACTTGTGGTTCACCGGGTCCTGTGCGGCGGCTATCGCGGCGTCGACGATCGGTGCGGGGGTCGCAAAGTCGGGCTCACCGGCGCCGTACCCGATGACGTTCACACCTTCGCTGCGGAGCTGGTTCGCCTTGTTCGTGATCGCCAGCGTTGCGGATTCCGTGATCGAAAGAACCCGCTGCGAGAGGCCTGATTCTGCGCGGTCCATGGTGGGTTAGTCTCCTGAGAGGAAGGCCCGTATGGCCTCTGTACCTGTGACCCAGCACCATACCGAGTTTTACCGATGTCACAACATCCCGACTTCACAATCCCTGCCGACTACTTACCCCGCGACGGCCGCCTTGGCTCGGGGCCTTCACTCATTCGCGGAGAGGCGCTCGACTCGCTCGCAACGTCCGGTCGAGGCGTACTCGGCACATCCCACCGCCAGGCGCCGGTTAAGAATCTTGTGGGATCAATCCGCTCTCGCCTGGCGGAGTTCTATCACTTGCCCGGCGGATTCGAGGTCATGCTCGGTGTCGGGGGTGCGACCTCATTCTGGGACGCCGCGGTGGTGAGTCTCATCGAGCGAAAGTCCCAACACGTCGTCTGTGGTGAATTCTCAGGCAAGTTTGCAGCTGCAACCCATGCGGCACCGCATCTTGAGGTTCCGTCGATCATCGAGGTTGCGCCTGGCCAGGGTGGGCTGCCGAGCACGGACCCCTCCGTCGATGCCTACTGCCTGATTCACAACGAGACCTCGACCGGCGTCGCCAACGAGTTGGGTCGGCCCGAGGGTCCCGGAATCACGCTGATCGATGGAACCTCGGCTGCAGGGGCGATGCCGATCGACCTCGCGGCCACTGACATCTACTACTTCTCCCCGCAGAAGGCACTCGGATCCGAAGGAGGTCTGTGGCTCGCCATCTGTTCACCGGCCGGGATCGAACGCATCGAAGCAACCACCCGGACGGACCGCTGGATCCCCGCATCACTGTCACTCAAGACCGCGCTCGACAACTCCCGCAAGAACCAAACCTACAACACACCGGCGATCTCGACCCTCTGGTTCCTCGATCAGCAGCTTGGCTGGATGCTGGAACGCGGCGGGCTGACATGGGCGACACAACGATCGCTGACATCTTCCGGGACGCTTTACAACTGGGCCGAGACCCACGAGTTGATAACGCCGTTTGTGGCACCGGAGTTTCGCTCACCGACCGTCGTGACACTCGACATTGACGATCGTGTCAACGCTGATGATGTCGTTGCCGTGTGTCGGAGCAATGGGATCCTCGACATTGGTGGGTACCGCAAGCTGGGTCGCAATCAACTACGGATCGCGTGTTTCCCGGGCATCGAACCTACGGATATCGAACTCACCACGAAAGCGCTCGACTACGTAATCGAGCGGCTTGCCGGAATCTAGCTCAGGCCCCCGACTCGGCCGGGACCGCAGTACGGGCTGCCATCTCGCGGTCAAGCATCAAGATGGTGTGTTCCTCACCGCCGGCACGTCGGAGGTCGTCAACGATCTGGTTCACCGCAGCCTCTTCCTCGACCTGCTCTGCAACAAACCAATCGAGCAGCGGGAGCGACGCAAAGTCGCGCGCCTCGGTCGCCGTGGCATAGAGATCGTTAATCAACCCGGTGATCTTGCGCTCGTGAGCCGCGGCCGCTTCAAACACCGCCAGCG
>BDTL01000129.1 GCA_002898115.1 bacterium BMS3Bbin02
CAGAACGGCAACGACGCATCGGGCGGGTCGAGCGGCAACGACAACATCGATATCCGCAACAATCTGATTATTGGGACCGGCGGCAATCCCCAATACGCCCGCAACGACGGAGGGTCTGCGACCATCACGTTCGGGAAACAACTCTGGGCGGGCCTGTTCCGCAACGCCGGCAGTGCCGGACCGGGGGTGCCGTCGTTCCCACAGAGCGGCGATGTCGTCGTGAGTTCGGGAGCGCTCGGAACCGTGGTCGTCGACCCGACCACCGGCGGGGTCACCGGTCTCGCCAACGCCATTGCCCGCTACAAGCCGACCGCAGGAAGCCCCACCCTCGGCGCCGCCGAAGCACTCTCCGACGTCGTGAGAGACATCATCGGCACGGCCCGTTCACTCACCGCCCCCACCATCGGCGCCATCGAATCACCGTAGTCGCGCTCTTGATCAGCGAGCACCGGTAACACGCCAGCTCCGGAACCAATAGGATCTGTCGGCGGAGCACCCCCTTCCCGCGGACAACTATCGGAGCCATTGTTGGGTGATGTCGAGGAGTTCGCGGGCTGCCCACCAGCGGGAGGGACGGCCTCGCTTGTCGGCCTTGACGTCGACCGGGCGAACGACCTCATATCGTTCGAGTGTCTCGAGAGCATTGCGGGCAGACCTTTCTGACACGCCGATGAGGGGCGCCAGATTCCTCGCATTGAGGACCGGCATCTGGGGCAAGAACTCAAGCGAGGCGCGCGCTGCGGAGTCCGCTCGCAGCTCCGACGTTCGTTCCTTCCAGTCTCCAATGATGCGGTCAACTTCGTCGATCATATGGCCGCTTTGGTTGGCGGCCCGGATCGCGATCTCGGCGAACCAGCTCACCCACTCGTCTAGTGACCGTTCACGAAAGGCATAGAGACCACTGAGATAACCCCCCGGGTCGCGAGCGATGAGGACGCTGATCGGGGGTGGCAGGCGGCCTACAACACCACGATTGCGCAGCACCCACCCGATCAGTATTCGCCCCAGCCGACCGTTGCCGTCTCCGTAGGGATGAATTGTCTCGAATTGTGCGTGCACGACCGCGGCCTGTGTGATCGGGTCCACAACGTCAGACGTGGCAAATCCAACAAGGTCGGCCATCAGCTCATCGACATATTTCGGCGGCGGAGGCACATAGACGGCGTCGAGGGGAGAGGTTCCGCCGATCCATCCGGGTGACGGTCGAAAAGTCCCGATAAGTTCGTCCGAAAGTGTGCTGTTGTCCATCAGCCGGGTATGCCAGGAATGGAGTGCATCGATACTGAGCTCGGGAGTTGTGAGCGCGGCCTCGAAAGCTGTGAGGTTGTCCGTGATCCAGCCAACGTCACCAGACATCGGCCTTAGCTCGGCGAGAGCCACCTGTTCGATCGGGGCCCGCAGGCCTTCGATACTCGAGCTTGCGATGCCCTCGGTGCGCAGCATGAGCCGGGCGAGAGGTTCCCAGGTCGCCGGAAGTCGTTCATCGCTTCGCCGTAGTTCCGCCGCTGCTTGCTCAGTCGCGCGAATCGTGCTCGACGTGAGTTCCAGATCGCGATCCTCCAAGAGGGCCGGCACCCATGCGGTGGCCTGGCGTCCGTGCCAGTCAAAACCCACCCGCGATCCCGTCACAGCAATATCCTTCCGCAAATCATCTATTTACGGAAGGATATCACACCAATCGTCTATAAATAGAATCCCGATGATTCTGGCGTACACCACCTTCGCCTGTGGCCCCGTTCAGTGAGCGGCATCATCAGCGCTTGAGCCCCGGTATTCGAAGGCACAGGCTCGCATCGCAGGTTTCGTGCGCGCTCAACCAAGCTTCGGCGCCCCTTAGACCGAAGCGAGCCTTCAGTCCCCCAAAGCCTCGTCGATTTGCACGTCGAGCACTTCTCCGTCTGAGCCGTCGATCAGGATGCGTTCGCCAAGCGGTTCCGACAAATCGAAGAAATACTTGTCGGCGCAGGCGGAACCAGTGTCTTCATTCTGCGCGGTGACTTTCACCGTCACGCTCTCGGGCGTCTCGACAACATCGAGGGAAAGGTCAGCGTTGCACGCACCGACGGAGAGTTCGATGGAGATGCCGTCCGGCGATCGCGCCGCTCCATAGATGTTGGCGCCGCTACCGCACGCGACCAAGACAATCATGAAGACAGTGACCGTCGCCACCCAATGCAGACCCTTCCGGAGATGGGGGTCACGTCGATCAGTTGTTACAGATTGTGCTTGTTCCACAGACCTTCACCGCCGCTAGATACGACGACGCCTCAATGCAGTACGCAAGTGTAAAACTTGAAACCACCGACCCGAATCTACGCAAGAACCCTATGAGCCGTCGAGAGGGGTGCCGTGGGTGTTGTGGAAGATGACTTCGGAGCGGTCCTTGCGGCCACCCTGGCCACCGAACCTGGCGATCTTGCCGTCTTCGGGGGGATAGCCGAGCGACACGGCGTACCGAGCACGAGCACCTTCGGGGAGTTCAAGTACCTCGGCTGCGACCTCGTCGCGATGCAGCGTGATCGGACACGACACCACGCCGAGCGACGCCGCGGCGAGCATGATGTTCTGGGCGAGGCGTCCGGTATCGAACTCGTAACCGTGGGGTTCCTGCACGAGCGCAATCGCCACCGGCGCATTCGCCAACGGTGTTGTGAAGTCGCCCGCCGCACACAGCCGCTCCTTCTGTGCGCCGTCAACAACGATGAACGACCACAGTTGCAGGTTCTTGGCGCTCCCGGTCCACCGGGCCGCTTCGAGAATCTGGTCAAGGTGTTCGTCGGACAGGGGCTTGTCGCTGTACTGGCGGACGGACCGCAGCGACATGATCTGGTCATACACAGTTCTCATACCCCGAGACTAGCGGAGCACACAAACAGCCACCGCGCCCCTACTTCCCACGTTTTGGTGACGTTCAACGGGAATAAACCGGCCCGAGCGTCACCAAAACCAGAGGGGCAGGTCACGAGGTCACCTTGAGAGGCTCCCGGCTCGCCACCATCTGACGCCCGGCCCGGGACATGATCGCCATACCCGCGCCGACCAGGGTGATGACACCACCCACGAGTTGCACCGGGGTTGCGGCCTCGCCGAGGAAGATCCATGCAAGCCCACCGGAGAGGATCGGCAAACCGAGCATGAGAACAGGCGGAAGGTTTGCCGGCACCCACTTCAATGGCCAGGTCATCGCTACGTGACCCAGCCCGCCGGGAACGAGGGCGACAAACACCACCGGCAACAGCGCTCGCGGCGCAACGTCAAACACCGGCACCGTCTGCACCGCGGCAAACAGTGACACGGCGCCTGCCGCGACGATCAGCGCACCGGAAAGGAATGCTGTCGCATCCATGTAGTCGCGCGCCCTCTTCGAAATGAGGAAAAACAGCGTGTAGGTGAGCATGGTCATCACCGCGGCAAACATTCCCCACAGATCACCCCCAGCCGCGCTGGCCCCACCGAGCACGACCATCGCGGATCCTGCAATGCCGACCACCGCACCAAGGAAGAACCGGAACCCGGGTTTCTCGCCAAAGAACTTGACGGCGAGCACCCCAACCACAATCGGTGACAACCTGTTGATCAGCGTGACGTCGTTCACGGACGTCGCCTTGATCGCCGCCACGTAGAACAGGTGGTTCACGCCGAACATCACTCCACCCATCACCAGGTACTTCCGACCGCTAACCGGGAGAAAGGCATGACCGCGGCTGCGACGCCACAGCAACACGATGCCAAATATGAGCGCACCGAGCCAGATCCGCCAGAACGCAAACACGTTTGCGGTGAGATCGGTGCCACGCACGACAACCGCACTTGAGGCGTAGAGAAAGACGGCGAGCCCGACGATCGTCGCCGGAGAACGTGCAGCGAAGTTTTGGAATACCTGAGAAAGGCGAGAGGCCCGGGCAATCAACGGAGGAACTCCTGAATGGACCAAAGGCATGATAGCCGATTACAGCGAGCCCGAACCCGGTTGCAGTTGAGCCGCTAAAACCGCGCTCGGCATGCATAATGGGGTATGACGTACGTTGCGGGAGCTCCGCTTTCCGACCAGGCCGAACGGATGGCTGCCTGGACCGACAAGGTCGCCAGAGGGAACACTCTCCTCTACACGCGGCTCGGAGATGCGACAAGCAAAGACGCCGACCTTCTTGCCATGCTTAGCGAGATACCGCAGCAGCAACCTGTCCCCCTGCTGCTCTTCGGTGCGGTGCACCAGCTCCTTCTCAACGGAGCGCAGCATCCTCTTCGAGAGTTCTACGCAACCTGTACCGATACCCCGGACCCGGTGTCAGATCCATTCCCTGCGTTCAAAGAGTTCGTTATGGACAACTACGACGCGATTGTCGAGATCGCCGCAACCCGTCAAGTGCAGACCAACGAGGTCGCCAGGTCGAGCCTGTTTCTCCCTGCCTATCGGATCATCGCGCGGCGCACCAACCGACCGATGTGGATTATTGAAGTCGGATCGAGTGCCGGTCTCACGCTGCTATTCGACCGCTGGCACTACACGTATCACCACGGCCATTCGTCGGTCGAGATCGGCGACCCCGAGTCACCGGTACGTCTCGAATGCATCGTCCGGGGACCACAGCGCCCGCTGTTCCCTGACCCGATGCCCGACATCGCAGCTCGGATCGGCGTCGACCTCGATCCAATCGATATCAACAACCCCGACGACGAATCGTGGATCCGCGGACTCGTGTGGCCGGACCGACCAGACAGACATAAGCGCCTCTCGGCGGCCATCTCGGTAGCCAAGGCCCACCCGCTGACACTCGTCGAGGGCGATGCCATCGACTGTCTGGAGGAACAGGTCGGCGCCGCTTCAGACGACTCGGTCGTCGTCATCAACCACTCCCACGTGCTCAACCAACTCCCAGCGGAGCGCCGTGAGGATTTCACCGTCGAGCTCGACCGTCTCTCCCAGGATCGACCGATCTGGCGGATCTCCAATGAGTGGTTGACACACTCCAACCCTCAACTTGACCTCATCCGCCATTTCGGAAACAGTCACCAGATCGAGGGGCTTGCCGACGTGCACCACCACGGTGAATGGATTTCGTGGCGAGGCCCGACGCGGTAGCAGTGACTACAGATCAAGCAGCGTCTGCTGCCCTTCGCCGACCGACGAGTCGAGCGGTGCAATATTCTCTGCCAGGTTGTTGGCAACCTTATTGACCAATGTCGCCACCGGGTGCAACGCCATCACCGGATCGGGACGACCGGCAAGCATCGCAAGAACTTCGTCGGTGTCGGTGAGATCACGATCCAGCCACGCCTCCCACATGTCCGGCGCCAAAACAACCGGCATCCGGTCGTGGATGGGGGCAACCGATTTCACGGGGTCACCGGTCATGATGGTGCAGGTCACAATCTTGTCGTCGGTCTCGGGGTCACGCCACGTGCTCCACATGCCCGCAAACGCCAGGGGTGAATGGTCAGCCGCGTAGATGTAGTGCGGAAGTTTTCCCTTGTCTCGCACCTGCCACTCGAAGAAGCCGTCGGCCGGGATGAGGCAGCGGCGTTTCGCAAACGAATCCCGAAACGCCGGCTTGGCGGCCGCGGTCTCGACCCGGGCGTTGATCAGCTTCGCCCCGATTCTCTTATCCTTCGCCCAGAACGGCAACAAACCCCACCGGAACGCTTCGAGCCGGCGCTGCCCGTCGTGGACCGCAACTGCAAGCACGGAGTTGGTTGGTGCCACGTTGTAGTGGGGTTCGCACTGCTCGAAGATCGGCATGAGCTGCGCCTTGAAATAGTCGGCGTAATACTCCGGGGTTTCCTTCTGCACGAACCGTCCACACATGCCCTCAGCGTACCCTCCAAGTGATCGCTCAGTGACCGTCGATACCAGCAGACAACCCTCGCGACTGCCATCAATTGGGCCTTGATTCCCGGACGTTGCTGACCGATAGATACCCAATGATCGAACCCGCCATCAAGTTTGATGACGTGTCGAAGAGCTTTGGGGACACCCTCGCAGTCGACGCTCTCACGCTCACCATCCCGCGCGGCAGCGTCACTGTATTCCTCGGACCGAACGGTGCCGGCAAGACCACCACCGTGCGGCTCACCACCGGTGCCCTCGTTCCCGACGTCGGCGAGATCACGGTTCTCGGCCTCTCGTCTATCGCGGACGGCCACGAGGTGCGCAAGATCTGTGGGGTCGTTCCACCCAACCCGGCGTTCTTCGATCAGCTTTCGGGCATCGACAACCTGAAATATGCGGCCGAGATCGCCAAGGCCCCGAAACGAGCAATCGCACCAGCCGCGGAACGGTTCGGCATCACCGACGCGCTTCACCGGCGAGTCGATGGTTACTCAACGGGTATGCGTACCCGACTCGCCCTGGCCCGGGCAGTTCTCCACGACCCGGAGATTCTCCTGCTCGACGAACCCACGGCCGGACTCGATCCCGAATCGTCACGAGCCGTCCTCGGTCTGATCCGTGAGATGGCCGGTAAGGGCCAGACGATCGTGATGTGCACACACCTGCTCCACGAGGCCGAAGGCATCGCGGACGTGGTTGTCCTGATGGGTTCCGGCCAGGCCCGCGCGGTTGGCAACCCCCATGACCTGATGGCGTCCTACGCGAGCGAAAAGTGTGTCGCCATCGACGCGGTCGACCGATCGGAGCTTGCCATCCTCGCAAACATGCCCGGCGTCCTCGCCGTGAACGGGGACGGCCCGGTGAAAGTGACAGTCGAGGACATGAGCATCGTGCCCGATCTGGTGAAGTCGCTCGTGGACAAAGGGGTCGACATCACCCGTGTCGAACCGCACACCCCGACGCTTGAGTACCTGTACTTCGAGATGCAAAGCGCACTCGGAGATCAACTATGAGCATCAGACGCGCCTGGATCGTTGCTCGGCTCGATCTGCACCGGCTCACCCGGTCAAAGGACTACCTGGTCCCGCTCGTCATCCTCGCCAGCATCTTCTTCGTGATCATCCCGTGGGTGATGCTCGGCATCGTGTCACGAGCGGGAGGCTCGGACCTGATTCAACGAATCGGCGGCGTCCTCCAGTCTCTGCCGCAGATCGCCCAGGACAACGTCAAGGGTTCGACGCCCCAGGCCCGAGCCGCCTACACGTTTGCGGTGTATCTGCTCGCCCCGGTGGCGATCGTTGTGCCTCTGACAATCTCATCCGCGATCGGGGCATATGGCCTCATCGGTGACCGGGAAAAGGGCACCGGTGAGTACCTCGCCCATTCGCCGCTCCATACCTCCGAGATCTTCTACGGAAAACTCATCGCCGCATTCATCCCCGGCTACCTCGCCACGATCGCCGGCTTCGGCGTCTATGCACTGATCGTGAACACGCGGGTCGGTGGTTTACTCGGTGGCTGGTTCTTCCCGACGCCCGAGTGGTGGATCCTGATTCTGTGGGTCGTGCCGCCGTTCATCATCTTCAGCCTCGGTGTGATCCTGTGGGCTTCGGGCCGGGTCCAGTCGGCGCCCGCCGCCCAGCAGGCATCCACCCTTGTCACCCTCCCGGTGATCGTCATGGCGTACGGCGTCACATCCGGTCTGGCTCTCGACCCGGTCCGTGGAGCGATCGGTATCGGCGCGGTTGCCTGGGTGGTCGCTCTCCTCGTCCTACGTTTCACCAGCCGGGGCCTCAAACGCGAACGCCTCCTCGGCACCGGCTCCCAGAACTAGTCCCGATCGGCCACGCGTAGGGTTGGCATCATCTCTCCCACCGCGCAATCTCGGTGCCGTCGGTGTCGAATAGAGTCAGCGCCCCGCCAAGCCAGATCTGTGTGCTGTCGTCAACGCGGTCGCTTCCGAAGTAGTTGCACAGTCGGAACACCAGACCACCGTCACTCGGGCACTGGGATCCTGTTGGGCCGGCTTGGGAGATCATCGCGCTGGACCCGGGCGGTATCAGTGTTCCGTCCGGGAACTGGAACTGATCGCCGTCAACCTCTGCAACAACCCAACGTGACACGTCCACGGGCTCGGCACCATCGTTCCGAACAAACACTGCGAAAACAATCGGCCAGGTGGTTGCTTGATAGATCGTGTCGATCGTTACGACGAGACTGCCCTCGGGAAGAACATCCAGGATCGGCCCATCGGTCGCACCCGCAACCTTGATGATATGCGGGCCGATGGACAACCCGAGATCGACAGGACTAAACGAGCAACGCTTCACCGCTGCGACACCGTCGGCTACACACGCTGGTTCTCCGTTCACCTCTACCGGAATCGGGCCGATTCCACCCCCCACTACCTCAACGGTGATGACCGTGGCACCCACGGCGCGATCCGGTTCGATGCTAACGACAGGCACATCGATTTCGTCGCTCCCAAAAGTGATCGGAGTCGAGGTTTCCACGCCGTCAACCGGGGGTGAAATCCACACCGCTGCAACGCCTTTGCCGGCAGGCTCTTTCTCTGTGCCCACAGCCACAACGGAGGTGCCATCAGTCGCGAGGTCGAATACCGATACCGAACCACCCAGCACTGTGCTTTCTTCCAAGTCCATCCGAGTCCAAGATCGGCCGTCAGCAGATACCCAGATGACCTTCTGGGACTCGAAACCCCTCGTCCGGGTCCCAACAGCGACGTACCCAGCCGGAACTGACAGGACATCATGAATGCGGGTAGACATACCCTCAAGGCTGAAGTCGCCTTTGACCCTCTCCCAACTCTCGCCATCCGCGGACCACCACACGGCGCCGCTGTCCGCGTCAAACCCAACGGCAACAACGCCGTCCCTGCCTGCCGCAATCGCCGAGATCCCCGCGAAACCAGAGTCGTCGGATCGCGGTAGAACCGTGCGTTCCCAGATATCGGTCTTTTGCAGTTGAGACACCGGGGCACGCCATACCACGGCGTCGCTGCGTCCGGACTGATCGCTCCAAACGCCACCCACGACGAGGTTGTCATCGAGAACCGCGACGGCGTTGGCCGATGCTACGGTTCCGAGGAAGCTCCCACTGCGGATGGTTGACCACTCACGACCGTCCTCAGAGCGCCAGACCACTGCGGTCGACCCTTCGTCGTCAAGGAGAGCACTCCCGGCCACAAAGAACCCCAGATCACCGGCAACGACCCGGGAAACCGACACCCCCCCGTAAGTCGCTCCCGATCCGAAGGACCCTCGCACCCATTCACCAGCCGGAGATCGGAACAAGAAAATTGCGCTACCACCTATCCGAACTCCGACAACGACGCTCCCTTGATTGCCCGCAGCGATGTCACTGAACGCGATGCCGTCGGGATCGATCCCGGTCTCTACTTGGGACCAGCTCACGCCATCCGACGAGGACAGGACAACAGCGGACGCCTCCACATCGGCAACCACACTCCCAACGGCGAGGTACTCGCTCCGGGCGTAGTCAACACCCGAGAGAACCACCCTCTGTGTGCCTTCGAACACATCACTGTGGTTGACCCTTCCCCAACTGACAGGCAGGGGAACAATCGGGAACTCGACCTTCGAGGTGGTTGTCGAAGAGGCAGAAGTGGTTGTCGAAGAGGCAGTGGGCGATTCGCCTGCACGACCGAGAACCCACCACGGTACGCCCAGTGCAAGCACGGCAGCGAACGCCAGAGCTGCTACCGCAGTACCGCGCCACCTCGACCGCGGAGCGGTTGGTCCGCTGATCGACCGCTCCAGCTCCTCACCCAATCGATCCAAGAAATCGCTCATCGCTCCACCCCCATCTGGTCGCCGAGCCTGCGCAGGGCACGATGAACCCGCACACGTGCCGCACCCTCGGAGCAGCCAAGCGCTTCGGCGACTTCGCTGAACGGACGCCCTTCAACAACGCGGAGCCGAACGGAGTCCCTCTCTCGGTTACTCAACTTTTCCAAGGCACCCTTGAGATGCTCCCGATACGCCGCCGCATCCACCATCTCTTCGATACGGAGAATGTCATCGTCAGCAAGCGAGGGAACCGACAATCCGAGACGATCCACGGCCGTCAGTTCCACTCTCCGGCGGCGACGGTACCGGGACAGTTCCTTGCTCGCGATTCCGTAGAACCAGGCACCGGCGGGCCTCCCGACATCACGAAAGCGGTGCCGCTTCTCCCAAGCGATCGCAAATGTTTCAGCGACTAAATCCGCAGAGACGTGTGGATCGAACGTACGCCGGTAGAAGTAGTTGAGCATTTTCCTTGCCCATCTGTCATATAACACCCGAAACGCGGCGGGATCGGTCCGCGAGGCTTCCATTAGCTCGTTGTCACTCCTCGGGTCTGACACTGGGATGTTGCCTTCTGTTCTTTTCCGGGGCTCCGTGCCGGGTCCCTACCTGTTTACACCGCTGGACCACCATGGTGTTACACACTGAGAGAACTGTACGTCGTCGCGCTACCCCTTCACACCCGTACTGCGGCGAGACAAACGGAGTTAGCTTCGGGCTATCCGCCTGCGGTTCCACCATGCGCGTACGGTGAGGCCAACCAAGATGAAGACTGTCGTGCCAAGCAGGGCCGTCTTGGTGAGATAGGCTGCGTGCAAAGCCGAGATGAGTGAGTCGCTCGGGTCGACGACATCGGAAGGGCCGCCGGCGGTGAGATCAACGTTGCCGATCGCCAGACGCACCAGGACGTTTTCGACTTGATCAGCTACAGCCGCGGCAACGATCACCACGCGACCAACGGCCGTGCCCCGACGCACACAGGAGAGCACCCCGTCGCCGCTCACAATCCGACCGAGTAGCCCCAGAATGAGCAGGGGATATCCGGCCACGAAGAC
>BDTL01000130.1 GCA_002898115.1 bacterium BMS3Bbin02
GTACACCGAAAGGGGAAAACTCAGACCGGCCGTGATCGGCGTAGTCAACCCGGCGAGCGTCGCACCGCCGCTGATGTGGGCCTCGCGAGGTGACCGGTAGGTGAGGTCGCCGCCGATGTCGGCTGTCGATTCGACCGTGAGAGTGTCGGTTGAGATGTCGATGTCGCGGCCAACGGTTCCACCGATGATCGCCGTGAGCACGCGCCCACGCACGTTGCGTCCGACCGTGCCGCTGAGCTCCATACTGTTCCCGAAGACGAGCACATCGCGTTCAATTGTTCCGCGTGACAAAAGGCTCATCGTCGCCACGGTGACGTCGCCTTCGACGACACCATCAAGAATGAACTGAGAGGCAGCTCCGCGAACCGATCCTTCGATCGTCCCTGTAATACTCACAGGACCCGACGCTGCGACAAGCAAGTCGCCCTTCACGGTGCCGGATATCGTCACACTGGAAGCGACCACGCTGAGGTCACCGTCGATGACTCCACCGACGATCACCTTCTCCGCGGCGATAGAGGCGTCTTCGGCCTGCACCTCGCCCTCGGTAAGGATGTAGATGTTTGTCGATATCAGGTCGGCGACAATCATCGGCGCAGGCAACACAAGGGCGCCCGCAACGACGACTGCTGCACCGCGCCCTAGCAGCGTCTTCCAACGAGACGGATCAGAGATGCGGGAGCGCCTCACGTGCGAAGTCCAACAGAAGCGTCGGCCACAGACCAAGCAATACCGTCACAGCAACGGCGAATCCGATCGCAATGCGTGGTCCGGTTGGCGTTGATGGGGTCTCCTCGGCGTCGGTATCATCAAAGAACGCGACCACGATGATACGCAAATAGAAGAACAAACCCGCCACCGATGCAAGCAGGGCCAGCACCACCAACCAACGGAATCCGTTCAGATCGGCTGCAGTAAAGACAACCAGCTTCGCGATGAAACCGGAAGTTCCCGGTATGCCGGCCATCGAAAACATGAACACCGCGATCGCAACCGAAAGCATCGGCGACTTCTTACCAAGCCCCCGGAAGCTATCAATCGAGACGGGACCGGAGTTCACCCCGGCAACAACGCCCACGATCGTCAACATGCCCACAAGACTCACCGCGTAGGTCGCCAGGTAGAACCACATCGAGTCAAGGCTGACCCGGGCTGCAAGAACCGCCACGAGCAAGAAACCGGCGTGGGCGACTCCCGAGTACGCAAGCATTCGCTTTATGTCCGACTGCGCGATCGCAGTGGCCGTCCCAACAAGAATGGAAAGGGCGGCGATCAGCGCGACAGCCATGGACCAGTCGTCGTAGAACTGGAAGAAACCAAGGTACATGACACGCACCATTGCGGCCACCGCCGCCACCTTGACACCGGTCGACATGAACGCCACAGCACCCGTGCTAGCGCCCTGGTAGACGTCCGGCGCCCACTGGTGGAACGGAGCCGCAGACATCTTGAATGCGAGACCGACAAGAATCAGAGCGATACCGATCAGCAGGATCCCCGGGTCGGGCATCACATTCCCGCCAAGGAACATCCCAATGGATGTAGGACCGTAGAGAGACGTCGATCCGGTCGCTGCAAACACCAGCGCGACACCGTAGATGAATAACGCGGACGCAAAGGATCCCATCAGGAAATACTTCATTGCCGACTCGTCGGAACCCCTCCGGTCGCGCAAGAAACCGGCAATCACGTAGAGCGCTAACGAAGCAGTCTCGAGGCCGATGAACAACATCACAAGGTTTGCCGAGACGATCATCATGTGCATGCCGGCCACGGACAACAGAATGAGGGCGACATACTCTGCACCGCGGGTCCCGAGGTCCGTGATCATCTGCCAACTGCCGATTAACACAAGTCCCACGACAATCATCAGGATCATGCCGCCGAGAGCACCGAACTTGTCCATTGCGACCATCTGGTTCGCGACCGCCGACCCGTCGATTCCCTTCGTGCCGTAGGCGAGCTGGGGTCCGATATCTCCGACAACAACCCACTGACGAACCGAGACAACGAACCCAAACCCGATCGCGGTACCGGCGATAATGGCCCAGTCGCGGGTACGGCAACCCCTCATCACCGCAGCCATCAGTATGCCAAGCGCGCCGACGAGAAGACCAACTTCAAGACCAATGGGGAGAAACGCAATGTTGCCCATCTACTCGCTCCCCTCGCCGGACGGACTTTCGCCCTGTTCTGGTACACCAACATCGACCGTCAGCCGACCCTCGAGATCGAACGTAGGTCGCTCATAGTTGGTGGACTGCTCGATCCTGGAAATCACTGCGTTGACGTCGTTCTCCATCCGGTCGAGTACCGGTTTCGGATAGACGCCGAGGAACACTATGAGCACAGCGATCGGTACGAGAATCGCAATCTCGCGCGAGTTGAGGTCTTCGAGATCCTTGTTCGCCTTCCCTGGTGGGCCGGTGAATACACGCTCGTACGCCCACAACACGTAGATCGCCGAGAGCACGACACCCGACGCTGCGACGACGGTCAGAACGGGAAACGTCTGCCAGGAGCCGATCAACACCATGAACTCACCAATAAACCCGTTCAGCCCGGGTAGGCCGATCGAAGCGAACACGGCAAGCAAGAAGAACCCGGAGAAGATCGGCATCGTGCTCGCGAGACCTCCGTAGTCCGCAATCTTTCGCGTGTGCGTCCTTTCGTAAATCATTCCGATGAGAAGAAAGAGGGCACCGGTCGACAATCCGTGGTTCACCATCTGGATCAAACCGCCCTGCACACTGGACAAGGTAAGCGCAAACGTACCGAGCACAATGAAACCAAGGTGACTTACCGATGAGTACGCAACAAGGCGTTTGATATCGGGTTGTACGGTCGCGACGAGCGCGGCATAGACGATGCCAATCACCGCGACGAGCGCCAGCCATTTCCCGTACTTCACCGTTGCTTCCGGGAACAGCGTCAGGTTGAATCGGATAAACCCATAGGTCCCCATCTTCAACAGCACACCGGCCAATAACACCGAACCCGCCGTCGGCGCTTCGGTGTGGGCGTCGGGCAGCCACGTGTGGAGCGGGAACAACGGAACTTTGATCGCAAAGGCAATGGCGAACCCGAAGAACAACCAGGTCTGTGCCGCACTCGTCATCGGCACCTGCGCCAGATCGTTCCACTGGAACGACACCGTTTGCAGTACAGGCCCCGCGTTGACAGCGAGCGCGATAATCGACGCCAACAAGAAGGCAGATCCGAAGGCCGTGTACACGAAGAACTTTATGGCCGCATATTTGCGGTTCGAACTACCCCAGATACCGATCATGAAGAACATCGGAATCAACACGATCTCAAAGAACACGAAGAACAACACCAGGTCAAGGGCGATGAACACACCGAGGACGCCGGTTTCGAGGATGAACAAAGAAACGAGATAGCCCCTCAGACGATCCGAGATCTTTGCTGATGCAAGAATCGAAATCGGGAACAGGAACGCCGTGAGGGCAACGAGGAACAACGAAATCCCATCAACACCGACCGTCCAACCGATCCGTAGACGCTCCATCCAAATAATGGACTCGACCCACTGAAAACCGCCGGCCGTGTCGAACGTCCACACCATGTATCCGGCAACGGCGAGCGGTAACAGGGACAGCCCGAACGCCACCGGCAACAGCAATTCGCTGCGCGACTTCGGGATCAAAACAATCGCAATCGCCGCGAGGACGGGAAGGCCGACAAGGAACGCGAGAACGGGGAACATCTAGAACGCCCCTCCCCGGACAAGCAACCACAGAATGAGCGCGACCGTACCCAAGAACATGCCCGTGCCGTAGGAACGGACCTGCCCGGTTTGCAGCCTCGTGGCCGCATCGGCCAGCTTCTTCACAGCGCCGCCGACGCCGTTCACCAACCCATCGATTCCCCTGGCATCAGCGGTAAATGCGGCAGACTCTGCGACTGCCTTCCCGGGGAGGACGATCGTACGACCGTACAGTTCGTCGACCCCAAACCCTTCTTCGAGGAAGTCCCACCGCGGTCCTTCTTCGACCGGGAGAGCACGCTTGATGTAGCGCCGGTAGGCATAAGCGATGCCACCGAGGGCGACGAGCACCGACACACCGGCAAGTATCCAGGGTGTCGACCCCTCAGGGGGATGGGCAACTTTGATGACCTCAAACACCGGGTCAAGGAAGTGTTCGAGCGAGAGACGGAACGGTGTGTTGATCAACCCGGCGCCCGCCGCGAACACCGCCAGGACCGCAAGCGGAAGGGTCATCGAACGAGGAGACTCGTGCGGTTCCAGACCGTCATCCCAGCGCGGTTTGCCCCAGAACGTGAGGAACATCAGGCGTGACATGTAGAACGCCGTCAACCCCGCAGTCACGATACCGATCGCCCACAGCACAACCCAGGCGCCACCCTTGCCGTACGTGATGGCAAGAATCTCGTCCTTGGACCAGAAACCGGCAAAAGGAGGAATCCCGGAAATCGCCATCCAGGCGACCAGCATGGTGACAAAGGTGATGGGCATCTTCTTGCGGAGCCCACCCATTTTCCACATGTCCTGCTCGCCGTGCATGCCATGGATCACAGCTCCTGCACCCAGGAATAGCAGCGCCTTGAAGAACGCGTGTGTCATCAAGTGGAAGACCCCGGCGACATACGCTGTCGCGCCTACGGCCATGAACATATATCCGAGCTGACTGATCGTTGAGTACGCAAGAACCCGCTTGATGTCGCGCTGGCCGATGGCAACCACTGCGGCGAAGAGCGCCGTCAGGGCGCCGACTGTGGCCACGACCCCCGAGGAAACAGGAGCGATGGAAAACAGGGCTGCAGAACGGGCAATCATGTATACACCGGCGGTGACCATGGTGGCGGCGTGGATAAGAGCGGACACCGGTGTCGGGCCTTCCATGGCGTCCGGCAGCCAGACTGATAGCGGAAGCTGTGCCGACTTTCCGACGGCGCCGACAAGCAGCAGCAACGTGATTGCCGTCACGGTCGCTCCACCAGTCTCGAGAATGTTCGCGTTGGCGAACACCGTGCTGTACGACAAAGATCCGAACGTCGCAAAGATGATCATGAGACCGATCAAGAACCCAAAGTCCCCGATCCGGTTCACGATGAAAGCCTTCTTGCCGGCAGCAGCCGCAGATGGCTTCTCGAACCAGAAGGAGATCAACAGGTAGGAGCTGAGTCCGACAAGTTCCCACCCGACGAACATGGTGGCAAAAGAGTCACCGAGTACCAGGATGAGCATCGAAGCAATGAAGAGATTGAGGTAGGTGAAGAAGCGGGGAAACCGCGAGTCGCCGTGCATGTAACCGGTGCCGTAGATGTGAATGAGCGCACCGACCCCGGTGACAATAAGCGTCATCATGGCGCTGAGTGGATCCCACAACAGCGAAACATTTACGCCGAGCGCCGGTAGCCATTCGAAAAGGAGCACGTTCTCGGGTTCGAGAGTTCCTGCGAAAGCAGGCAGGGCCGCAACCAATGCGATGAAGAAACTCAGCACGACCAGGGCCGAGCCGATACGTCCGCTGTTGGGCTCACCAATCCGTTTACCGAAAAAGAGCAGACCGACCGCACCGAAGAGCGGGAGCGCAATGACGAGCCAGATGAAATCGATCACTCGTTATCCCCTCATCTCTGACAGCTCATCAACACTCGCCGTTTCACGGCGCCGGAAGACTGCAACGATGATCGCAAGTCCAACGGTGACCTCGGCCGCGGCGACGACTATCACGAAGAGGGTCGCAATCTGCCCTTCGAGGGTTCGTAGCTCCTTGCCAACCGCTACGAACG
Organism: bacterium BMS3Bbin02; assembly: GCA_002898115.1. Taxonomy (GTDB): domain Bacteria; phylum Actinomycetota; class Acidimicrobiia; order Spongiisociales; family UBA5794; genus BMS3BBIN02. The sequence goes on from BDTL01000130.1 coordinate 5,779, forward strand.
TGAGGTTCACGGAGTTCAACATGAGCTCGATCGACATGAACATGACGAGGGCATTGCGCCGCGTGAGGAGTCCGATTGCGCCGATCGAGAACAACAAGGCGGCAAGCGCCATGTACCAACCGGCGGTAACGACAAGTTCACTCATCGTCGCTCCCATCGGTGGACCGCAATGTGAAGGCAAACTGTGCAAGGGCAATCGTGCCGACTGCCGCAATCGCCAGCAGGAACATGGTCGCTTCGAACGGCAACAGCCACGTACCGAATAGTTCGTCCGACACGTTTTCGATCGTGCCGAGCGACCCGCGGCCGGTGAGCGCACGTGAGTTGACCCAGGCCTGGATACCGGATGCCACGATAAGAATCAACAATCCGGCCCCGAGAATCATTGCCATCGGTCGCTGGAAGGGGATGTGTTCCTCGGCCTCGTCGGATGTATCAACACCGACAAACATGATGACGAACAGGAACAACGTCATCACGGCGCCGGCGTAAATCATGATCTGGATCGCAGCCACAAAATGAGCGCCGTTCATAACGTAGAACACCGCAATCGAGAACATCGTGAGCAGCAGCCCGAAGGCCGAATGCACCGGATTTCGTGCAAGCACCATCGAAATTGCGCCGGCAACCGCGGCGAGTGCGAAGACGATGAAGATGATCACGCGGATGTCCATTTACTCCTCACCGTCCTTGGTACGTTGGCCTTGCTCCGGGGGGCGGACACCGACGCCGGCGGAACCGGGCCATTGCGGAATCCCTTCATAGGCGGCTCGACCGGAAGGTGCCGTCGCACGCATCCACCCGTCGGACAGCTTGAGCTCGTTGAGGTCGATGAGCGGACCGGCGGGTTGTGAATGGTTCGGCGTGCCATCCGGATTCACGAGCAGCTCGTTCTTTGTGTAGATCGCATCCGCACGTTCTGTCACTGACATCTCGAAGAGTTGGGTCATGGTGATGGCCGTTGTCGGGCACGCCTCGACACACAGCCCACAGAAGATACAGCGCAGCATGTTGATCTCGTAAACGAAGCCGAACCGCTCTCCGGGACTCACCGGGTTCTCGGGCGGGTTGTCGGCGCCGCGCACATAGATACAGCGCGCTGGACATACCCCGGCACACAGCTCGCAGCCGATGCACTTCTCCATGCCGTCCTCGTACCGGTTCAGTACGTGACGGCCGTGGAAACGCTGCGGCTTCTGGCGTTTGTCTTGAGGGTATTTGCGGGTGACCTTCTTTGTGAAGATCTGCCTCAGGGTGATGGGGAAACCTTTGAAGCCTCCCAACCCGACTGCGTCCATCAAACCCATGATTCACCTCTTACGACCATGGCAATCCAAACGTTCGATAACCGAGAGCGACAGTGAACACCGTCAGCCACATGAGCGCGGCCGGGATAAGGCGCTTCCAACCGAATGACATCAACTGGTCGTAACGCAGGCGGGGCAGCGCAGCACGGAGCCAGATAAAGATAAACACGAAGGTAAACGTCTTGACGAAGAACCACAGGATATAGATCACCCAATGGATGTTCTCAGGAAGCCCGAATGTCGGCCCCATCCACCCGCCGAAGAACAGCGTCACAGTGAGCGCGGACATGTTGAACATGTTGATGAATTCGGCGAGGAAAAACAGTGCGAACCGGAACCCCGAATACTCGGTGTGATACCCACCGACGATTTCTGACTCGGCCTCAACAAGATCGAACGGAGGACGATTGGTTTCCGCGATACCGGAGATGAAGAAGATCACAAACGACGGGAAGAGGACAATGTTCCAAGTACCAAGGAAACCGAAGAGGTCCCCTCCCTGGGCCGCAACGATGCCGGTCAACGACGCTGACCCCGCAAACATGAGCACAGGCACAAGAGAAAGCCCCATGGCAGCCTCGTAGGAGATCATCTGGGCGGAGGCCCGCACTGCTCCGAGCAGAGGATATTTTGAACCCGATGCCCATCCGGCAAGTACGACCGAGTACACGGCGATTGACGAGATTGCGAGCACATACAAGAGACCGATATTGAGATCCGTAACAGCAAGGATGATCGTCCGATCTCCAAACTGGAAAGGCGCCCCTATCGGGATGACAAGGAATATCAACAGGGCGGGAACGAGCGCCATCACCGGGGCTGCGATATAGAGCCCGAATTGCACCCTGCGGGGTGTCAACGACTCCTTCATCATCAGCTTGATACCGTCCGCCACGGTCTGGAGCATGCCCCAGGGACCCGCACGATCCGGACCGATTCGAGTCTGCATCCCGGCGACCACTTTGCGTTCCATCCACACAAGCACAACCGTGGTACTGAGCAACAATACGAAGGCAACAAGCACCTTGATGCCTGCTTCGACGAGGAGGGCCATCAGGAATCATCCCCTCTCACCGCATCGACCTGAACGATCAGCGATGCGCCGAGCGCCCGTGACTTGTCCAAGTTTGCCTGCACGTAGACGGTGCCCTCAGCGAGCGACTCGTCGGACCGAACGGGGAGTTCGACTGCGCCGTAGTCGCCGGCGACTCGAACGATGTCACCCGGCTGGACCGCAAGCTCGGCGAGGTCGCGGGGATGGAAAGCTGCTGCGGCTGGTTGCACCAACATGTCGAGCGACGGGCTGTGGCGCACAACATCTGCGTTGTCGAACAGAACCCGACCCAGGTGTAAGGTGAATCGACCCGTCGTTGCGGTGACAGACGTCTCGACCGGCATGTGTTGCAGAGGCTGAACAGCTTCCGGTCCGGGAAGAACCACACCGTCTCGACCTTCGCCCCAGTCGAGGAGATCCCATCCAATGCCGGCGTACGCGGGGGCGACCGTCGCGATTTCCTTCATGATGGCCTCTGCATGTTGCGCACCAAGACTGCCACCCATGCGTTGGGCGAGGTCGTCAAGTACCGACCAGGCCGTGCGGGCCTGGCCTGGCGGTGGCACGATCCGGTTGAGCTTCTGAACGCGACCTTCGAGATTGGTCGCGGTGCCCTCCGACTCGCCGTATCCGGCAACCGGGAGGACGACGTCGGCCTCTGCCGATGTCGCGTTAAGCAAGACATCCAAACAGACAACGAACTGGGCGGCTGCCACCGCTTCGGCTGCTAGTGCAGGCTGCGGATGGTTTGCCACCGGGTCGGATCCGAGTGTGATCAGCGCTTTCAGGTCGCCGGATCGGAGGCTTTCGAGGATTTCAGTTGCATGTTTGCCTCTTCCCTCGGGTAACGGTCCCCACGCGTCCTCCAGGGTCGTGCGACCTTGCGCATCGTAGACACTGACCCGCCCCGGCAACATGTCGGCCGAGACACCCATGTCGAGGGCGCCGTACACGTTCGGCCGCCGCGCCAGCGGCATGATGGTTGCGTTGGAAAGCGTACGGACGAAGGCTGCAACAGACTCTGCGAGTCGCGGATCTTCGGCTCCACCGGTACGGCCAACTATTGCCACAACAGGCCCTGAATCAAGCGCCTGACGCGCCTCGGCGAACGATCCGGCGCCTTCCTTGAGTCGACGAAGCATGGCGGCGCCCTCACCCGGACGATAGGTGATTGCATGATCCGCGACATCACTAAGGCCGGTCCTGCGCGGGTGGACGACAATCAAAGTCGCATCGAGGATGGTGGCGGCCCGACGCACCCGGAGATACAGAACCGGAAGCTCTTCCTTCAAGTCGCCCGCCCACACCAGGATCGTCTTCGCCGTCTCCAGATCGTTGATCTCCGCCCGATCCATCGTCGCCGCGAGAAACTCATCAGCAAGCGCGTCGTCGAGTTGGGGATCGATATGTGGAGTTACCACGACCGAGCGCAGGAACTTGGCGAACGTATAGGCCTCCTCGTTGGTCGAGCGCGCAGCGCCGAGGCCGGCAACTTCGTCGCCACGGACACTACCGAGACGCTCTGCAACGATGTCAAGAGCTTCTCCCCACGTGGATTCCACCAGCTCTCCATCCTTGCGGATGAGCGGCATCTTGAGTCGACCCTCGGATTGCATCGCCTGGTGCGTAAACCGATCCTTGTCTGAGAGCCACCCATGGTTGGTCGTGTCCGAGTCGACCCCGTTGATTCGTAACACCTGGTTCTGGCTGGTCTGTATCGACACTTTGGAACCGACCGAGTCGACCATCGAGACCGATTCGATCGCCTCAAGGTCCCATGGCCGCGCACGGAACCGGTACGGTTTTGCGGTCAGCGCACCGACCGGACAGATCTGCACCGTGTTGCCCGAGAAATAGGAGGCAAACGGCTCGTCGAAGAACGTCAATACCTGAGTGCCGTTGCCGCGATCAACGAACTCGATAAGCGAGTCACCGGAAATCTCATCGCAAAAACGAGTGCAGCGGGCGCACAGGATGCAGCGTTCGCGATCAAGCAGGACAAGGTCGGAGATCTCGATAGGTTTTTCGTAGTGGCGCTTCTCCTCGACGTAACGCGACTCGCCGGGACCGTACGCAACAGTGTGGTCCTGAAGCGGACACTCGCCACCCTTGTCACAGACGGGACAGTCAAGCGGGTGGTTCAACAGCAGGAACTCGAGTACACCCTCCTGGGCCTTGTGAACCACTGCGTTCTCGGTGTCAACCACCATGCCTTCGTCGCAGGGCTGCGTGCAGGAGGGAACCAGCGCCGTGCCCCGGGGTCCTTCAACCTCGACGAGACACATACGACACATACCGACCGGTTTGAGCCGCTTCTGATAGCAGAACCGCGGGATGTACGTGCCGGCCTGTTCGGCAGCATCAATCAGGAACTGGCCCTTGCGGACCTCGGTCGCGATGCCATTCAGCGTGATCGTTACCATCTCGGGCTGTTGTGAATCAGCCAACTTTCACACCCCCCTGAGCAGGGGTGGTGGCGGCGATCATTGCCTCGACCTCTCCGCGGAAATGGGTCATGATCGAATTCACCGGAGCTGTTGCCGATGGACCAAGAGGGCAGATCGTCGTCATTGCGGGCGGCCAACGCAGTCCCGGGCTGATGTTGTCACAGACGTCTAACAACAGATCAATATCCTCGAACCGTCCCATGCCGTGGCCGATGCGCCACAGCACACGTTCGAGCCACGTCGTTCCCTCGCGACACGGTGTGCACTGGCCACACGACTCATGAGCGAAGAACCGAACGAGGCGGTGAGCGGCGTGGACAACATTCGTTGTCTCGTCCATCACGATGACCGCACCCGATCCAAGCATCGAGCCGTTCTGCCCAACATCGTCGATCGTTACCGGCGTATCAAGAACATCGGGTGTGAACCAGGGTGCGGACGCCCCTCCGGGGATCCAGCACTTGAGTTCCTTACCGTCGGGGATTCCACCTCCGATGTCGTACAGGAATTCGCGCCATGTGAGTCCCATCACGATCTCGTAGTTGCCGGGGTTATTGATATGACCCGACAGCGAGAACATGCGGGTGCCGGCCGACCGCTCGGGGCCAAGGGAGGCGTAGGCGGCTCCGCCGTTGTTCACGATCCAGGGGATGTTCGACAGTGTTTCGACGTTGTTGACGATCGTCGGTTGGGCGTAGAGGCCCTCAACGGCCGGGAATGGTGGTTTCAGGCGCGGTTCGCCGCGGCGTCCTTCAAGCGAGTTCAGCAGGGCGGTTTCCTCACCGCAGATGTAGGCACCGGCACCGAGATGCAACGTAATGTCGAGCGAGAAGTCTGATCCCAGAATGTTCTCGCCGATATAGCCGGCGGCTTTAGCCTCATCTATTGCTCGCTGGATCCGACGGGCCGCTTTCGGGTATTCGCCCCGGATGTAGACAAAGGCCTGGGCGCAGTCGAGTGCGAACGCCGACAGAATGGTGCCTTCAACGAGCTGATGCGGATCACGCTCCAGTAGCTGACGATCCTTGAACGTGCCCGGTTCCGATTCGTCGCCGTTCACGACCAGGTAATGAGGCTTCGCGGGCGCAAGGAATCCCCACTTCACGCCCGTGGGGAAACCGGCACCGCCACGTCCACGAAGGTTTGACGTCTTCACCTCGGCGCGGATCTGTTCCGGGGTCATAGAAGCAAAGGCTTTGCGCAGCGCCGAGTACCCGCCCGACCGTTCGTAACTGGCGAGCGTGTTGGAGTCTGTCCGGTTGTCAACCATGTGTTGAGTGAGGATGTGCGGGTGGGTCATGTCGCATCTCCCGCCGAGTCGTAGGGCTCGAAGGCGGGTACATGGCTCGTCGCACCTTGTGGCTCGCTCACTCCCCAATCAAACGACTGCTGTCCACCGAACAGCGCCTGCATCTCATCGGCGAGCACGGTCGCGGGTTTCGTGTCCTTCAGCCACTGGCACAAGGCACGTCCCTTGGCGGGCAGCACACCCTCTACAAGCTCCCAGTTCACAGCCACTGCCGGAGCGCCGCCGCATGCCCCGGAGCATTCGACGTGCTCTACCGAGAACAACCCGTCCTCGGATGTTTCACCGTCGGGCGTGTTGGTCTCGTCTTCGATTGCGGCGAGCACGTCGTCGGCTCCACGCAGGAAACATGAGATCGAGGTACACACCGAGATCACGTATGTGCCAACGTTCTGACGCCTGTACATCGAATAGAACGACGCTATCGATTCGACCTGAATCGATGTCAGGCCGGTGATCTTGCCGACCTCAACCATTGCATCCCTTGAGCAATACCCGTGTTCCCGTGAGGCCAGATACAGCAGCGGCATCACCGTTGAGCGGCGTTCCGGATAGGCGGCCAACACGGCACGCGCCCGCTGTTGACGTTCGGGACTCCACTGCCCAAGGACCCTATCGGCGATTGGATCGGTCATCGGT
>BDTL01000131.1 GCA_002898115.1 bacterium BMS3Bbin02
CGGCGTACGTCGTGACGGGCGGTATCTCTCGCCAGGAACGCGAGAGATGTTCGGCGATCTTTTTTCGCACCGATGTCATCGGCACGCGACGCTCCGGCCCCGTCGCGACTGGAGCCGCGGCAGTCGGCTCGCTCGCCGCGGACCGTATGTCCGCCTCGGAGATACGACCACCGGGGCCGGTACCGGCGACAGTCGTTATGTCGACACCGAGCTTGGTCGCCAAGCGACGGGTCTTGGGAAGTGCCCGCACACGAGACGACGACGTTGTGGTTTCGGTCAAAGACCCGACAATCGGGGCAGCCGTCTCGGAGGTCGGCTGCGGGGTTTCTGCCGGCTGGTCAGGAGCCGGTGCGGACCACTCCTCTCCCCGGTCACCAACGACCGCCAGCAGCGTCTCTACGGGGATGACATCGCCCGGCTCCCCTCCCTGGAACAGCAACGTTCCGGCGAACGGGGACGGCAGGTCGGTCACGGCCTTGTCGGTCTCGACCTCGACCAGTGGTTCGTCCATACCGATCTCGTCCCCAACCTCGACGTACCAGCTTATGATCGTGGCCTCCACAAGACCTTCGCCGATGTCTGGAAGATGAAATTCGTTGGCCATCGCGTCTCCTCAGGACTGCAGCGTGCGGTTTGCGGCTTGGACGATATCGTCGGTGGACGGCATGTAGTGTTTTTCTGCTCGCCGCAACGGGACGATGGTATCCCAGCCGGTCACGCGCTCCACAGGCGCCTCAAGAGAGAACAGGGCGTGCTCTTGAATCTGGGCAACGATCTCGGCGCCGAAACCCGCGGTGCGCGGAGCCTCTTGAACGACGACGGCGCGCCCGGTCCTGCGGACTGATTCGATGATCGTCTCGGTATCGAGCGGCACCAGCGATCGCACGTCGATCACTTCGACACTCACACCCCGGGCGGTGAGCAGTCCGGCGGCGCCAGCGATCTCTTTCATCATGGCGCCGTACCCGATGAGAGTGACATCGTTACCTTCCTCCACAAGTTCGGCGACGCCGATCGGCACGGTATACGGCTCGTCGGGGATGTCCTCACGGACTGCCCGGTACATCCGGATCGGTTCCAGGAACACGACCGGATCCGGGTCCTCGACCGCGGCGAGTAACAAACCCTTGGCGTCGTACGGGGTCGATGGCACGACTACCTTGAGACCCGGTGTGTGGGCATAAATCACCTCTGCCGACTCCGAGTGATGCTCGGCCGCTCCGATGCCCGCGCCGTACGGGATCCGGATCACCATCGGTGCGGTGAAGCGGTGGCGGCTGCGGTTGCGGATGCGAGCGACGTGACTAATGATCTGGTCAAAGCCGGGATAGCTGAACCCCATGAACTGGATCTCTACGATCGGCTTCAGACCGTTGATCGCCATACCGAACGCGGCGCCTACGATGCCCGATTCGGCGACGGGTGTGTCGATGACCCGTTCAGGTCCGAACCGGGCCAACAATCCATCTGAGACACGGAATACCCCACCGGTCGCGCCAACGTCTTCGCCGATGAGGACGACGCGTTCGTCTTCAAGGGCACTCGCCAACCCCGCATTGATCGCCTGCGCGATATTGAGATCGGTCATGTGCGCCGCCTCAGCAACCCCTGCTGATGCTCCAGGTGCGCCGGCATGTCCGCAAACATACCTTCAAAGATTTGATCGCCGGTCCACGGTGTGAGTGCTTCGGCTTCGTCCACCGCGGCCTCGACGCGGCCCGATTCTTCGGTCTCCACGGCTTCCTGCCACTCGGCATCCCAGACACCTTCAGATTCGAGGTAGCGACGGACCCGTTCGATCGGATCCTTCCGGGACCACTCCTCGACGCCATCGTTCGTGCGGTACCTTGTCGGGTCGTCGGTCGTGGTGTGCGGTCCCATCCGGTAGGTGAGCGCCTCAATGAGCGTCGCTCCCCCTCCAGTTCTGGCTCGATCCGCTGCTTCCTTACACACCTCGTACACAGCAAGCAGATCGTTGCCGTCGACTAACGCACCGGCAACACCGTAGGCAATTGACTTGTGGGCAATTGTCGGAGACGCGGTTTGCCGGTCGCGGGGCATCGAGATCGCCCACCCGTTGTTCTGACACATGAAGACTGTCGGTGTCTTGTAGACCCCGGCGAAGTTCATCGCTTCGTGAAAGTCGCCTTCGGAGGTGGCGCCGTCGCCGAAGAAGGTGAGCGACACACTGTCCTCCCCCTTGATCTTGGATGCCCACGACGTGCCGACCGCGTGGATCATGTGACCACCAACCGTGATCGACGGTGGTGTGACGTTCACACCCTCGGGTGCGTGGCCACCCCGCTCATCACCGGTACGGCCCAGAATCAGGTTCACCCACGGGTACCCGTGAAACCACATCGCACCGGCGTCCCGATAGGTGGCAACCACCCAGTCTTGCGTTTCGAGGGCAGCGACGGCGCCGATCTGGCTCGCCTCCTGTCCTTCGAACTGGGCATAGGTCGCAAGCCGACCCTGGCGTTGCATGGCCGAACACTTCCGGTCATACACCCGTGCTGACACCATGGCTTGATACAGACGACGAATGTCATCAAGTGGGAGTGGCGATTCCCCGACAAGTTCGCCGTCGGGAGCCAGGCGCTGGAGCGGTGTATCGAACATCGGCCGGAGGGTACATCATGGACGCTGGTGATGCAGCATTCGGGGAGGCCACACCGACACCAGGATCGACAGACAAGACGAGCTCTTTGACTGCTACCGGCGAATCGCAATCACATCGCCGCGGGGTAGGTGTCTTCCGACAGCGCACCGGCGGCGCTGCGAGCGTTAGGACAAACCGGCGAACAGGTCATCGAGTTCATCCTCGGTAACGAGCACTTCTCTTGCCTTGGAGCCTTCGCTCGGGCCGACGATACCCCTGTTCTCGAGGATGTCCATCACCCGTCCGGCGCGGGCGAACCCGACGCGGAGCTTGCGCTGCAACATTGACGTCGAACCCAGTTGGCTGCGAACAACGAGCTCAATCGCCTGCCGCATCAACACCGGGTCTTCGCCGTCGAATTCATCCTCAAGCGACGCCTTCTTCTCTGCGACTTCAAACACCGCCTTCTCGTCGTACTGTGCGGCGCGCTGGTCCTTCACGTACCGCACGACGGCGTGTATCTCAGCCTCAGAAACGAAGGCGCCCTGGATGCGTTCCGGTTTCGGCTCCCGAGCAGTAACCACAAGCATGTCGCCCAGACCGATGAGCTTCTCCGCTCCGGATGCATCGAGAATGACCCGTGAGTCGGTTTGTGATGACACCGCAAAGGCAAGCCGCGATGGAACGTTTGCCTTGATAACACCGGTGATCACGTTCACCGACGGGCGCTGTGTCGCCAGGACGAGGTGGATGCCGATGGCGCGCGCCATTTGGGCGATACG
>BDTL01000132.1 GCA_002898115.1 bacterium BMS3Bbin02
TGACCCTCCAAGCCACGACCCGCTTCATCCTGGGTTCTTGCGCAGCTGGGGGCCATATGTGGCCCCCAGCTGCGCAAGAACCCTAGAAAACGGCAGTGACACACGATGGGCCCGGGATTCGACCCGGGCCCATCGTTGCGGTTCGCAGTGGTGCGGTTAACTCCCCTTGCTGTCCTCAGTCTCGATGCGCCACTCCGTAACGATCTTGTTGTTGTCGGCGACGAGAGACACCAGCGTTGCGTCCGGGTTCTCCTCAACCGCCTCCCTGATCTCCTTCGAAATTTCGGCGTTGAACTCGGCCCTCATATCGTCGGGAACGGTCCATCCGTTGTAGAACGCCTCGGTGATGTTGACGACCAACACCCCGTCGACGGCGGAGAGCTCGATGCGAACGTTGGCGACGTACTCGCCATTCTCATCGACGCCCTCGACATCGAGCAGCATGACGCCACGATCAATGGACACCTTGACAGAGTCGTTCTCCGGATCACGCTCGAACTCGGTGGCCAATGCTTGGGCGGTGATCTCGCCCTTGACCTGGAGCGATCCGTCGTCGTTCCGTTCGACATTGATACTGCAAGCACCAGCTATCAGTGCCAGGGCGGCTATCCCCGCCATTACTTGGATTCTCTTTTGCCGCATGGTTCACCTCCATGAACTCGTTGGGTTTCGTATCCATTGCACGACATTCACTCCTCGGCGACCAGTAACAGAGATCACGATGGGGTGTGCATTTGTCACATCGCACATGACAGATGTCACAAAACCGTGGCGACGCAGGAATATATGCCGATAATGAATCCGTGGCACATACAGATATCGAACCCGGCCTCCTCCGCTTGTTCCGTTGGTACATAGCGATTCGGCTCGTCCTCTTGGTGTTCCTACAGCTCGTTGGACAGGACCGCGCCGAGGGAGACCCGCTGTTCGTACCGGAACCGGGAATCATCATCCTCGGGCTCCTGATCATCTATCTCCTGGTGAACCGACTCCACACCCGGCTCGGGAAGCGGTATCTCCCGATCGCCATATGGGTGGCGGCGATCAGTCCGATCGTCGAGAGCAATATCACGATCACCGCCTGTCTGGCCGAGGGCGCATCAGCAAACGAGGCCATTGCGGACTACTGGCTGCTGTTCTTCTACCTGTTTGTCCCACTGATAATCGTTGCGTGGCAATACCGATTCCGCTGGGTCATCTTCTTCTCAGTCGGAACCCTCTTCCTTGAGGCAATACTGACGACGCCACCACTCGAGGAGATGGGCGCCGATCTCACCCTCCTCGGAACGTTGATGGTCGGCCGGGCAACCCTGTTCGCATTTGTCGGCCTCGTCATCACGAAACTCGTGAAGGCGCTCCGCTCGCAGAGGGAAGCGCTCGCACAAGGAGCGATCACCAGGGAACGGTTAGCGATGAGCGAGGAACGGCGACGTCTGGCCCGTGAGCTGCATGACACGTTGGCTCACACGCTGAGCGCGGTGGCTGTCCAGCTCGAGGGAGTCACCAGCATCTGGGACGACGATCCCACAGCGGCTCGTCGCATGGTCGAACGATCCCTCGAATCGACACGCTCCGGGCTGACGGAAGCTCGGCGGTCGATCACTGCATTGCGTGCCTCTCCCCTCGAAGAGCATGGACTGACCAAGGCGCTGGAGGACCTCTGCCAATCGGTGACGGAGTCCTCGACAGTCGATGCAACGTTCACTGCCGACAGTGAAGGCGGTCGGCTCACCCGCGACGTCGAGCACGCGGTGTACACGATCGCAAGGGAAGCGCTGACCAACATCGTTCGGCACGCCGAGGCGACGAGAACCGCAGTCAGGCTCGACAACGGCGCCCGGCGGCTCGTGCTGAGCGTTCAAGACGACGGAATCGGCATCGGTCCCAACGAGGCGATCGGTGCCGATCACCACGGAGTCAGGGGCATGTACGAAAGGGCGGACCTCATCGGAGCGAACCTCGTCATCCGATCCGACGGTCACAGCGGCACGACCGTTGAACTGACAATGGAGAAGGGGTCATGAGCATCAGGGTCTTGATCTGCGACGACCAGGACCTGGTCAGGGACGGGCTCCAGGCAATACTGTCGACCGCGCCGGGCATCGAAGTCGTTGGGGAGGCCACCGACGGGGACGAAGCGGTTCGACTGGTTGAGGAGCACAGTCCCGATGTCGTCCTGATGGATCTCAAGATGCCAGGCATGAACGGAGTGACGGCCACGCGCAACATCACCAGCCGTTTCGATGATGTCAGAGTCCTGATACTGACGACGTACGACGCTCCCGAATGGGTGGACGACGCCATCAAGGCCGGGGCGGCCGGTTACCTGTTGAAGGACACGCCACGGCACCGGCTCATTGAGGCAATCAAGGGAACCGTCCACGGGCGAACGCACGTCGACCCCGGCGTTGCGGGGCAGTTGTTCGACCGAATCACGTCCGAGCCCATGAGACATGCGGACACGACCGTCACCGCCGATCTCAGTGATAGAGAACTCGACGTTCTCAGGGCGCTCGGTCGCGGACTCACGAACTCCGAAATCGCAGCAAGACTCTTCCTCTCCGAAGGCACCGTGCGCAACTACGTGAGTGCGGTCATTGCGAAACTTGGCGTTTCGGACCGCACCCAGGCCGCCGTGATCGCGGTACGTCACGGCATCGTGGACGCCGACTGACGGATGTCACCGAACAGATCCGAGCCGCCGTTGATGACCTGGATGGTGGCGTGGAAGGTGTCAGTCGTTGTAGCCGTCGGAGAAGAGCAGGTCGTTGCAGCTTCCACCGTCGTAGACGAATGTCGACACCTGCACGCCCGCCACCTGGTCGAGCGTGCGGCCTTTGACCCGAACGGTCAGCGTGTTACCGGAGAATTCGTGACTGACGACTTGCAGCAACCCACCGGATACCTTGAGCTTGCCCTTTTCCCGGAAAAACACCTCGGGGTAGCCGGTGGTGTCCTCCTTGAGCCGGAACTGCACAGCAAAGGGAAAGCTGTCCGTCGTCGAGTTCTCATACGCCTCGGCGTCACCCTCAAACGTGATAGTCACGATGATCTCATCGCCGTCCTGTACAAACGTTGCCCCCGTGATCGTCAGTGCCGGATCGAGTGTGCTGTCGGGGTTTTCGCAGGTGATGTCACCGGCGGAACCGATGAGCTTCAGCGACGTTTTCTCGTCGGGGGGAGGGAGGGCCGCGGATGTTGTCGACGTTGTTTCGCTACTGCCGGGTATACCGACGCATTCGGATGCGAAACTACGAGTTATGGAGGTGGTCGCAAGGATTTCCTCGTCCACCCTCATTGAGAACGGGATGAAATCGAACGGATTGGCATTGGACGCAGCGCCCACGCCGGCCATATTGACGTCAGTTCCGAAGGCTTTCATCAACCCGAGATTCACCCCGTCGACGACGGGACCCTTGCTCACAAGTCTCATTGTCAGTATCAGCCGCGCATCAGCCCGTGCGGTGGCAGT
>BDTL01000133.1 GCA_002898115.1 bacterium BMS3Bbin02
GGCGTTGCTCTGCCGCTTGCACGGCATCGACTATATCCCAAAGTGCGTCCACACGTTCATGAACCGTTTGAGACGGTGGACCACCTGCGAGATCAACACGCCGAGGCTCGTAGACGAACACTGAAACGAGAGCCGCGAACTCGGGACCCGTGAGTTCCGCGAATAGGCCCTGATCCAACGCCTCGGAAAGTATGAGGTCGAGTTCGTTATACACCAGACGGAGGCGATCGCCGCGCGGGCACAAACTCCAACCCTGAATGAACCCACGTTCCTCAAGCAGCGCCATCATTGCGTGAAATGCGTCGACCACGGTCGTATCGGCGCGCTGCACCCGACGCTCGAGCCGACGGGTGTCCTTTTCAGCTCTGCGCAGGTGCCGGAGGGCTTCGAGATGCGCGTCGAGGTCGGGACATGTCGCAACAGCGCTCTCGCCACCTGGCGCGTCAAGCTCGATACCGATGGGTGGTCGACCGTCAGACTTCCACTGCCGAAGGTCTGATCCCAAACGTCGCTGATATCGAGTGTCGTTCGGTTTAAACGGCTCCGGAACATCGATTTCTCCTACCACGGCTACCGTCGCACCAAGGCTTGCGGGCGGAACCCGACGAATTGTGCCGTCCTCACTGAGGAGTGTGACTTTGGGAGACGCGCCGTATCCTCGGGCAAGCACCATCCATCGGTCTGCAAACTGATCGCCGGAAGCCGGTCGCTCCACGACGTCACCGACCTGTAGCCGGCTCGCAAAGTCGTCCAACAGGTGAACTATGTCAGCGGCCCGATTGTGCACCTCGGCCCAGCTCCCGACGTCGCCTCGCTCACATGTAGCGAGAGTTCTCCATGTAGCTATGTCGGTCTCAAGCGCCGCGAGACGTGTCCCGAGAGACTCGGAGCGCGCCTGGGCAGTGAACTGAGCAAAGGACGCTTGCAGGAGTTGTTCGGCCCTGGTTTGGTCATAGTTCGCAATCATGTTCACGACCATGTTGTAGGACGGCCGAAATGATGACCGCAACGGGTGTGAACCCGCAGCGGCAATCGAAGCGACACGGTCGAACGGCACATGGACCGTGTGCAACACAACGGCCGTCCCCTGCGTATCTATCCCACGGCGACCGGCCCTGCCCGTCAGTTGTGTGAAGTCTCCCGGTTTGAGAAGGTCATGACCCTCGCCCGTGAACTTTGACAGCTTTTCGATCACCACGCTGCGAGCGGGCATGTTGATTCCCATTGCAAGCGTCTCGGTGGCGAACACAACCTGAAGGTGGCCGGAGACGAACAAGTCCTCGACAGTCTCTTTGAACGCAGGAATCAGGCCGGCGTGGTGGCTCGCAACACCCGACTCGAGGTTCGCCAACCAGGTTTCGTAACCGACAACAGCAAGGTCCGGTGGCGACAGGTGAGCCGTCAGCTCCTCGGCTCGCTCCCTGATGTGGCGCCTGTCCTGGGCGCTCGTGAATCCCAGACGCGCTCGTGCCACATCCTGTGCAGCCTGATCACAGCCCAATCGGGAGAACACGAAAATGATTGAAGGAAGAAGCCCCTGGTCCATTAGCTCCTCGACGACTTCACGTCTACGAGGCGTGCGAAACCTCAGATGTTTGCCACGACCGCGTTTCAGGAGTCTGACGATGCTCGGATTCGGGCGTTTCGAGTCCTCGGCAAATATCGGCTCGACGATGAGACCTCCGTCACGATGAGCATCGTTGATCATGTACACAACGTCCAGCGGCACCGGCCGGATGTGCTCCTGGATAAGTTTCGTGGGTCCGCGTCGCGAGCGCATCCACGCCGTGAACTCCTCAGCATTGGCGATCGTGGCAGACAGGTTGATGAACTGAACCGCGGGATCAAGGTGGATGACAACCTCCTCCCAGACGGACCCACGTGCGACATCGGCCAGGTAGTGCACCTCGTCCAACACGACAACGCCGAGATTGTTGAGTGCGGACGAGCCTGCATAAATCATGTTGCGCAGCACTTCGGTGGTCATGACAACGATCGGTGCATCACCGTTGATCACGTTGTCGCCGGTGAGCAGACCGACGAAATCTTCTCCGTAGATGTCGATAAGCTCCCCGAACTTCTGATTTGAGAGCGCCTTTATCGGCGTTGTGTAGAAAGAGCGACGCTGGAGTCCGACGGCCCTTGAGATACCGGCGAGGGCGACCACCGTCTTGCCCGCACCGGTCGGTGCGGTAACCACAACACTTTCGCCGGCATCTATCGCCCGGACGGCCTCGACCTGGAATGCATCGGGAGGAAACTCCAGACTCTCCAGAAACGACGCTCCGAAAGTAGCGGTGCTCACTTCCGCAGGATCAATTTTATCGCGAGAATCGTGGCTTCATAGAGCAGGTACATGGGTACCGCCAGTATGAGCAGCGGTATCGGGTCGCCACCGGGCATGATCAATGCCGCGACCGCGACGATCGTCACCATGGCCCCGCGCCACGCTGACCGGAGCTTCCTGCTTGTGAGCATCCCCAGGGCCGACGCAGCAAACAACGCAACCGGGAACTGGAAACCGAACCCGAACCCGAGCATATACCGCAGCACAAACGATAGGTAGAACGGCTCGGTGATCGTCGGCTCCACGGACTCGCCGGCGAAACTGAAGAGAACTCGCAGGGCCAATGGGAGTGTCCAGTAGGCCAACGAGATTCCGGCTACGAAGAGCAACGCCATAACAATCGAGAGCGGCACTATGAACCGCTTCTCGCGCCCACTCAGCGCTGGAGCGACGAAGCGCCAGACCTGGTAGATGATGATCGGAGCAGCCATCACCAGGCCCAGGAACAGCGATACCTTCATTGCCTGGGTGAACCCCTCGGCGGGCGAGAGGAACCCGAGTTTGTTGCCCGTAATCTTGATATACGGTTCCTCTAGAAAGACCCGGGTCTGTTGGTTGAAAAAGAATCCGACGATGGTCCCAAGCGTCAAGGCTATCAGCGACCTGATAACGCGGTCGCGAAGTTCCCGGATATGGTTGAGAAGAGTCATCTGTTGGGTCATGGGACGTCCGGATCTTCGTCGTCCGTCGCATCTGTGTCGTCCGTCGCTCGCACGGGCGAGTCCGCGGCATCTGCCGGTGGGGGATCTGGCGTATGGGTAGGCGCCGACGCTTGGTCCGTCGACCCCGGACCTACTTCCCGAGTCGACGGTGTCGGCCCGGCCTCGGCAGCGGATGATCCATCGGTTGGGTCCCGCTGCTCCTGTGCGGACTCCTCGGTCTTGAGATCATCGGCCTCTCCGGATGCACCGGGTTGTTCGGCCTCGGGTTCCTCGGGGTCCCCGGCGGTCGGGCCACCAGGAGACATCGGCTTATCGAGCTGGACGGCCTTGCGCGCTTCGGCGAGAGCCTCGTCGACTGATGACTTCGCCTCGGCGCTCACCGCGTTAACCTCGGCTTTCACATCCTCGACGACTGCTCCAACCTGATGAGCGACCTCAGAGGCGATACCGCGGATCTCGGTACGGGCTTCCTTCAACGTCTTGCGTACGTCTTCGATCGGTTCCAGGATCTCTTTGTACTCGCCGCCAAGATCCTCTCGCAGCACCCGCGCCGTGTCACGCGCCTTCGCAAGCATCGTGCCGGCTTTACGGGCGAGTTCGGGCATTCGGTCCGGGCCAAAGATGACCAGGATCAAAACCGCAAGGACCGTCATATCTCCGAAGTTCAACACACTGAAGATTGTAGAAGACTGGTGCGCTTTTCCCATCACCCGACACCCTCGGCACCATCTGAATTGTGCCAAACCGCCGATCCCCGACCAAAAGGCCGATCCCCGACCAAGAGAAAGACCCCCACTACCGTGGGGGTCGGAAAGCCTTGCCGTTCAGAGAACGTCTACGACGCTGCAATCTCGGAGAACCAACCGTCGTCGTCAAGCGCACGAGCAAACTCGCGGATCTCCTCTTCGGTGATGAACTCACTCTGGTGTGGAACGACCTCGTAGGTAACCCCGGTGGCGAGCAGGATGCTCACCACTCTGTGGTTGGCTGGACGGCGTTGTGTCGAGCTGCAGAACGGGCACTCAAAGCGGTAGCTTCCGGTCGACCGCTCCGGGGTCAGCTCCAACCCGATATCGTGGGTCGTAAGTTCGACGTCGCCGCAGCGGTTGCAGGTCGTGCGAATAGTTGTCATCAGCCTCAGCCTCTTGGTGTGCCCTTACTGTCCCCTTCACCATCGGCATTGCGGCGCATCCCTGAATGACTATTTGGCCCCTAGTCCAAACGAACTAGTGCAAGCGCACACGTCGTCGTCACAGGCGAACGTTATGACTTTGCAGCCTCTGGATACCGAGACAAGATCTGCTCTCGAAGCTCCTGACGTGCTACCGAGACGCGATCGCCGTCGAGGAGTTCCACGTGCGAGCCGAGGCGAATGAGCAACTTCGCCGCGACCTTCGGGTCGTAAGCTGAAAGCCGCACAACAACACCTCGATCGTCGTCGCTCACGACATCCACCGGGTAGTACTGGGACACCCACCGGGCTTTCTCACCGAGTCGCAGTGTCGCGATGGTCTCTCCGGCGTTCGGCGTGTAGCCGACCGCGACTGACTCTGTGCGCCGCTCGACACTCGCCTCCCCCTCGACATCCTCGACACTCTGGATGCGATCAAGCCGAAACACTCGTTCCGCACCAGCCCGGCGACACCAGGCGGTCAGATACCAGTTGCCAAGTGCCGACTGGAGCTGCCATGGCTCAATATCACGCACGGTCGTCTCACCGGTGCCAAGCGCTGTGTACGTGATGCTGATCACTCCGCTGCGCTCCACAGCGCTCCGTAGCTCATTAAGGAGTGGCGGCTCCGAGAGATCGATAGTCAGCATCTGTTCAACGTCGGCGAAGAGCATCCGCTCAAGCTTCTCGACGGCAGAAGCGAGGGCGTCCGGTGCGGCCCCCGATGACAGAACGGCCCGGCCGGCTCCAATCAGCTGCAACGCTTCCGGTGGTGTCAAGCGGATCGGTCGCGAGAAGTAGTCTGCAAGTTCAACGACAACCTCGTCGTCGTCAATGTACGCGACCATAAGCTCGCCCGGTCCGTATCCCGGAAGACCACACACAAACACGAGATCGAGATCGTTGGCGAGTTGTCGCGGCGAGGAGTAATCGAACCGCTTGACGACCTCGCGAACGGTACACCCCGGATTGGCAATGACCCAGGGCAGCATCGAAAGGATCCTGAAGAGGCGTTGTACCGTCTTGGCGCTGCTCATTGGACTCCTCTCACACGGTCGACAAACCGCGATCGAATATCCTGCGGACCTTCGATCACCGCCTTATCTGCGAAGTCGATCATCCACGCAAAGAATGCGTCGACGTTTCGAACCGGAATAGTCGCCCGCAGCCCACCATCTGCCAGCGTCTCGGTCGACGCCCGGTCAGTAATCCGGCGCTCGGCCCACCACGCCAACTCGGGTTCGAAGAGAACGACTACTTCAACGTCCTCTCCCCCGGCCTCCCACGGCGCCCCCGGGATTGCATCAGACACCTTGACCCCGGCAGGTCGCAGAAACGGTGTTGTCGTCACAGTGATGTCCGATTCGACGCGGTCTAGCCTGAAGGCCTTGACCTCGTCTCGACCTTCTTCGGGTCCAACGACGTACCAATTGCCGCGACGGTGCACGAGTCCGTACGGCGCGACCCTGCGGGGTACCCCGCGGTAGCCAAACGCGATAACGAGTCGATCCGTGGTGGCTTCGAACACTCTCGCGATACTCTCGTCATCAAGGGCCAGGTTGGCGGCGAACGGCTCCGGCGACGCAAGGGCCGGCAATCCGCCCAGTTTGAGCAAGGGCTCGAACGCTTCAGCGGTACCGCCCATCAGAACAGCCTGACGGGCCAGGAGCAGAGCCACACGTTCGTCATCATCGAGCTCGGGGTCGAGCAGGCCGTATTCGTCGTTCGGAACGACGTACCCCGTTTCAACCTCCCACGCATCGGTAGCCTTGGTGGCAAGAGGAACGCCGAGGGAGCGCAACAGGTCCTTGTCACGCTCAAACATTCGGCGAAATGCCTCATCGTTGTCACGGTCGTACCCAGCAACCGTGTGACGCACTTCATGGGCCGTAACTGGACGATCCGTGGTGAGAAGGAACGCCAAAAGATTCAATATTCGCTCAACGACCTTCTGCATACTCAGAGCCTATCCGAGTGCGAGACGCCGTGGAAGGCCCCCGCTTGGGTGTCACAAGGTGGCAATGAGCTTCTCGACTCGATCGTCCACGGCGCGGAACGGATCCTTGCACAGGACGGTTCTTTGAGCCTGATCGTTGAGCTTGAGGTGCACCCAGTCAACGGTGAAGTCACGCTTGGCCGCTTTGGCGGCCTTGATGAAGTCGCCACGCAGCTTGGCTCGCGTGGTTTGTGGCGGTCGAACCATGGCGCGTTCTACTGCTTCGTCAGTGATGAGACGTTCAACCAGATGACGACGTTGAAGCAGGTAGTACAGGCCGCGCTCCTGGTTCACGTCGTGATACGCCAAATCAATCATCGCCAACTTCGGTGATGACATCGGGAGATCATGTTTGGCGCCGTACCGATCAATGAGCTTGTATTTTGCAACCCAGTCGCACTCCCGATCGAGCGACATCGGATCCTTCTCCAACCCCGTCAGCAACGACTCCCACATATCAACGGCTCGCTGGGTTTCGGCGGGGAACCCGCTGGTCGCCGCATACCGCATCGCTCGCTCAAGGTACTCCCACTGCATATCGAGAGCGGAAAGCTCGCGACCGTTCGCCAGGCGAACCCGTCGCCGGCAGGTCGGATCGTGCGCCACCTCACGGATTGCGCGAATAGGATTCTCCAGCGTCAGATCGCGAAACACCACAGCGTCTTCGATCATCTGGAGGATGGCGGCGGTCACGCCGATCTTCACGTACGTCGTATATTCGGACATGTTCGAGTCACCGGCTATGACATGGAGGCGACGGTACCGTTCGGCATCGGCGTGCGGCTCATCGCGAGTGTTGATGATTGGACGCGACCGCGTCGTAGCGGACGATACCCCCTCCCAGATATGCTCGGCGCGTTGCGACATCGAGAACTGCGTTCCCCGCGGAGTCGTCAGCAGCTTTCCGGCGCCGGTGTAGATCTGCCTGCTCACCATGTGAGGGATCAACGTATCAACGGTCTTCTGAAACTCACCAAGGCGACCAACCAGATAATTCTCGTGGCAACCGTACGAGTTGCCGGCCGAATCTGTGTTGTTCTTGAAGAGGTGAATCGTTCCTCGAATTCCCTCTTCCATGAGTCTCTGCTCGGCGGACTCGACCAACTTGTCGAGGATCCGTTCACCGGCCCGATCGTGTACCACAACATCAAGCAACGAGTCGCATTCGGGTGTTGCGTACTCCTGGTGTGATCCCACATCCAGATACAGGCGGGCGCCGTTTTCAAGAAAGACATTTGACGAACGCCCCCAGCTCACCACTCTGCGGAACAAGTAGCGCGCTACTTCGTCGGGGGAAAGCCTGCGCTGCCCCGCAAGGGTGCACGTCACCCCGTACTCGTTCTCGATACCAAAGATCCTGCGTCGCATACTTCCAGCGTACCCGTTTCCCGCGAACAGGTTGACCCGGGGACCTTATTCGCCGATCGCAGCCACAATCTCTTGCGTGTCGAGACGGCGGAATCGACGTCGGCCAAGGGTGCGATCGAGCACAGCCGCTTCCCAGCGTTCGGGAGCGACCGCGCTCTCCTCAACCGTCACGATCGCAGCCGCGGTCCGGGAAATGGCGTCCGCAAGCGTAGCGCCCGCTTGGTAGCTTTCGGTCAGAGCTTCAACAAGTGCTTCCTCGGACCCTCCAAGTGCCGTGAAACTCTGAATGTCAATAAGTGTCCCGTCGAACTGCACTCGATACATCACGTCTTCGTCGGCGCTGTCACCAACCTCTACGATGACCACCGCTACCTCGTACGGTTTCACTTCGTGGATGAAGATCTGACCAAGCGTCTGGGCGTATCCATTCGCAAGACCTCGAGCCGTCACATCTGTGCGTCCGTAGTTGTAACCCTTGACGTCGGCATATCGCACACCTGCCACGCGCAGGGACTCGAACTCGTTAAACCTACCGACAGCTGCGAAAGCAATCCGATCGTAGATCTCCCCGATCTTGTGGAGAGTAGCTGACGGGTTCTCTCCGAATAGCAGAACACCGTTGTCATACTGAATCGCGGCAATCGGACGTCCCCGACCGATGCCCTTCATTGCGAACTCTGCCCGGTCCTTGACAAGCTGCTCGGGCGGGACGTACATCGGCATGTTCACGGGCGGTTCTCCAGGATCTCCGATGCCAATGGACCGAGCGCGTCATCGTCTATCTCTCGGAACCCACCGCTGTCGACTACGGCGACCGTCGGAAAGATTCCGCGCCGCACATCGGGTCCGCCCGTCGCCGCATCCTCTTCAGCAGCCGCGACGAGTGCCTCCACGGCCCATTTCATGGCCGTCTCTTCGGAAGCCCCCGTTTGATACACGCTCTTGAGGAATGATCGGGCTTCGGTGCCACCAGACCCGGTAGCGGCGTAGTCGTCTTCTTCGTAGCGGCCACCGACGACATCAAATGTGAACAATCGACCCGTCTCGTCATGCTCGTCATAACCACAGAACAGCGGGACAATGACGAGGCCCTGAAACGCGAGCGTGAGGTTGCCGCGCACCATGCGGGCGAGATAGTTCGCCTTCCCCTCAAGGGACAGGCGCATGCCTTCAATCTTCTCGTAGTGCTCAAGCTCCGTCTGAAAGAGCTTGACCATTTCCACGGCCATCCCAGCCGTCCCCGAGATCGCAACCGCAGAGAACTTGTCGGCCTGGTACACCTTCTTCAATTTTGTGTGCGCGATGACGTTGCCGGCCGTTGCGCGGCGGTCGCCGGCCATCACAACGCCGCCGGCATACCGAACGGCGAGGATCGTGGTTGCCTCAGGCACTGTGGACACATCCGGGTTCCCCGAGAGCGCCCACGACGGTGTCATCCCATGCTCGTTTAACAGCGAGAGAAAACTCGTGTCCAGGTGTGACCCAAGCACCGGCAGCGCGTTACTCGCCATCTGCCGATCGTGGGTCACTCTCCACCCTTTTGGACGTAGTTCTTCACGAATTCCTCTGCATTCTCTTCAAGCACCGAGTCGATTTCCTCCAGGAGGTCGTCGATCTGGTCGGTTACTTCCTGCCCGTCTGCAACAGGCTGAGCGTCTTCATGCGTCTCCGCACCGTCCGAATGCTTCTTCTGTTGATGTTCACGATCCGTCACCGATATCTCCAAGCGTCTCGATAAGTTCGGCCGGGGTCCCGCTCCGTTCGAGCACATCCCCGACGTGGTCCCTCGTCCCACGAAGTGGTTCCATCATAGGCACCCTCCATAGATTGTCGGCCCCAGTTTCAAACACCAGGGAATCCCAGTTCGCCGCGACGATCGAGTCACCGAACAAGCGAATGCATTCGCCTCGGAAGAATGCCCGGGTGTCCTGTGGGGGCGCAACACACGCCGCGGCGATCTGTTCGTCAGTGAAAAGGCGCTGCATACGCCGAGTCCTGGTGAGCTTGCGGAAAAGGCTTCGACCCGGGTGGACGTCGTGGTACTGCAGAGCAACCAGTGCGAGTTTGGGATGGCTCCACGCGAGAGACTCCCGCTCTCGATACGACTTCAAGAGCGCGAGCTTCGCTGTCCAGTCGAGCCGATCGGCAGTCAGAAGTGGATCCTTAGCCAGATCACGCAACACCGAGTCCCATTGCCCAAGAAGATCTCCGAACGACTCATGGAGATCAGCCCGACGCCGGAACGTCGCGAGTCTGGCGTAGTAGTGACGCTGCATTTCAACGGCGGTCATATGTCGACCATCGGCGAGGGCGACCTTGGCGTCTAGCGTCGGATCATGGCTGAAGGTTCTCAAAGCGGAAACTGGATCATCGAGGATAAGCGGATCACCAAGCGCATTGTCACTCAGCGCGGCCAGGAACAGGGCCACGGTACCGAGTTTTAGGAACGTTTGGACCTCGGAGAGGGTCGCATCACCCAGAATGATGTGAAGGCGTCGGTATTTCAGTGGGTCGGCATGGGGCTCGTCGCGAGTATTGATTATCGGACGTTTCAGAGTGGTCTCAAGCCCGACCCGCTCTTCGATGAAGTCAGCTCTCTGGCTTATCTGATAGTCGACCCGATCCCGATCGTTCTCGGCGCCAACCTTCCCCGAACCGGCGATGATCACCCGAGAGACAAGGAACCCCGTGAGGTGATCCACGATCGTCTCAAACGGAATGTCACGCTCCACGAGATAGTTCTCGTGCCACCCATAGGAATTGCTATGCCCGTCGGAGTTGTTCTTGTGGATGCGGTAGTCCCCGACTCCGAACAGTTCCGCTGCCCGCATCGTCGCTCTATGGACGATTGACTCCCCTACCTTGTCATAGAGCGCGGCATCATACGGATTCGTTGTTTCGGGTGACGAATACTCCGGGTGGGCGTGATCGACATAGAAGCGCGCGCCGTTTGTCAAGACCGTGCTCACGAGCCCACTCTCAGAGTCGAACGGGAACGACTCCTCCGTTCCGTATCCGCGCAGGTCCAGACCGGGGGATTCTTCTTCGAACGACCATCGAATCGGGCGTCGGCCGGCCACTTCGGCGTTGACGACATGCGTCGATGCAAGCACCGGCTTGAAATCCGGGTCGTGCAGAGCCGTTATCCCAAACTCTGTTTCCGTACCGATGACAATTGAGTGGCTCATAGCGTCACGCCACTATAGGTACTGCCCGGGCTGCACAGCCTCTATTGTCCTGCCACTGGCGTCGCCTTCGATCAGCGTGCGCACGTACACAATTCGCTCGCCCTTCTTGCCTGAGATCCGAGCCCAATCGTCAGGGTTCGTCGTGTTCGGCAGATCTTCGTGCTCGCGGAACTCCTGGGCGACGGCTGCAAAGAAGTCCGCAGCCTTCAACCCTGACGAATTCCCCGCGATCTCGCGTTTGATTGCATCCTTTTTTGCCCGCCGCACCACATTCTCGATCATGGCGCCGCTTGCGAAATCCTTGAAATACAACGTTTCGCGATCGCCGTTTGCGTAGGTGACCTCGAGAAACCGGTTGGCATCGCTCGTTGAATACATCCGATCGACGATCCGATCGCAAAGCGAGGCGACCAGAGCCGTCGTGTCGCCGCCGGCTGCCGCGAGCTCCTCGGCGTCGAACGGAAGATCCTCGGCGATATAGATCCCAAAAATCTGCTTTGCCGCACGCTCGTCAGGCCGCGAGACCTTTATCTTCACGTCAAGCCTGCCGGGTCGCAGTATGGCGGGATCGATGAGGTCCTCCCGATTCGAGGCTCCGATGACGATTACGTTCTTGAGACTTTCTACGCCGTCTAGCTCCGAAAGGAGCTGCGGAACAATGGTTGACTCAACATCAGATGAGACCCCGCTCCCCCGGGTCCGGAACAACGAATCCATCTCGTCAAAGAACACGATGACCGGAACGCCTTCGTCGGATTTCTCTTTGGCCCGTTGGAAGATCAACCGAATCTGACGCTCCGTCTCACCAACATACTTGTTGAGGAGCTCGGGACCCTTGATGTTGAGGAAGTAGGAGAGACTATCCGAACGGCCCTCCTTCTCCGCGACGGCCTTTGCCAGCGAGTTGGCCACCGCCTTGGCTATCAAAGTCTTGCCACACCCGGGAGGCCCATAGAGCAACACACCTTTGGGCGGCAGCAAGTTGTAAGCCAGAAAACTTGCCTTGTGGACGTACGGCAGCTCCACGGCGTCACGGATGACCTCAATCTGGTCACCCAATCCACCGATCTCCGCGTACGTGATGTCGGGCACCTGTTCGAGCACCAACTCCTCGACCTCCGGACGAGGAATACGTTCGAAGATAAGGTTGCTGCGACCATCCATGCGAACATGGTCACCAGCCCGAATCATGCCTGGGTCCAACGAACCCGCGAGGTTGACGACCTTTTCATCGTCGCCGCGTACCAGGACCACGACTCGATTGTCGTTCAGTAGCTCCTTGACGGTCACGATGTCACCGGTGTGGGTAAACGGTCGCACATCGACAACATTGAATGCTTCGTTCAGCACGAGCTCCTGGCCGATTTCGAGTTGTTTCACTTCGATAGACGGCTCCACACTGACCCGCATTTTGCGACCAGCGGTGTAGACGTCCACGGTACCCTCGGGGTTTATCCCCAGCAGAACACCAAACGGGTTGGGAGGGGCAGTGAGCTTCTCGACCTCGTCGCGCAACATTGCGAGCTGTTCCCGGGTCTCCTCGAGCGCGGCAGCGAGCTTCTGATTCTGGCTCACGGCCTGCGTCAGATCCGCCTTGGCGCTCAGAAGCCGTTGCTCAAGTACCCGAACCCGTTGCGGCGCATCCTGAAGACGGCGACGAAGAACGGCGATCTCTTCTTCCAGCACACGAATGGTTGCTGATTGATCGTTCTGTTGCCCTTCGGTGTCATCCATAGGGTTGCCTCCTTTGGACCTGCCATCCCGGTCGTGACCTCTGTTCAGTGTAGGCAGCCTTCAGAAACAATTCGGCCGTCCTAGGGACATCTTCAGTGATTTTCGCGGTTACACTGACCCCGCTTATGGAGCAGGAGATGAGTGGATGAAAGTTTGGATCGACCAGGATCTTTGTACCGGAGACGGTCTGTGCGAAGAAATCGCGCCTGACGTCTTCGTCCTTCTCGACGATGGCCTCGCCTACGTCCGCGAAGGCGACAAGATTTTCGCGGCGTCGGAAGGCAATACCGAGGGAGCTCAGGGGCTCGCCGAATTTAGCGATGACCAAACGGATCTCGTCGTAGAATCGGCCGAAGAATGCCCCGGTGAGTGCATCTTCATCGAGCCATAGTCGAAACAAGACGTGAGCGTGAGGGGCCGTGAAACCGGCCCCTCATTCGCGTTCGGGGTCGACCGGGC
>BDTL01000134.1 GCA_002898115.1 bacterium BMS3Bbin02
GTCGGTTGTCGGCTACTTCCGGCCGCTGGTCGCGTGGTTTCTCGGTGTCGTCGTCCTCGACGAGACCATCGTCGCGATCCAGATCGTCGGCATGCTGGTGGTTGTCCTGGGCGCCTACATTTTGAGCCGTCGGGATTGACGAGCGTCAGAACCCGCTAACCTCGGTGGCCTATGAACAATGGTGTGGCCAGGACCGCGCTCGTATCAGACCTCTTCGCAGGCGACGGGCCGTATCAAGCAGTTGCTGACGACTTTGTCGTACAGCGCTGCTCATTTTGTACGGGCATCGTCGATTCCGACGTCCGATTCAACGAGCAGGGGTATCTCTGCACCCCGTGCCTGTCCCTCGAGGTCACCGTCTAGGCGCCTGCCATTCGGGTGCCCCCGACCTTCGCTTGCTAATGTCCCAAGCGACCAGCGAGAGGAACCCCTATGAACACCGTTGAATTTCTGCGCAGCACCCCGCTGTTTGCGAGCTGTTCTGATAAGAGTCTCACCAGCCTCGCATCGCTGGCGCGCACGAGAGAGTTCGCGGCCGGCGACCAGATTATTCGCGAAGACACGGGCAGCACGATGGGTTTCTACTTGCTTCTTGAGGGATCCGCTGTTGTGACGCGCGGAGACACGCTGTTGGCCGAGTACGCCCCTGGCGACTACTTCGGAGAAATCGCCCTACTACTCGACGATACGGCACGAACCGCAACGGTGTCCGCAAAGACGGATGTCAAAGTCATCGTCATCACGCGGTGGGATTTCCGAGCCCTCGTCAAGACCAACCCGGAGATTGCCGTCGAGCTGATGACCGTTCTCGCTCAGCGTCTTGCCGATACCGACCGAGTGATCAGCGAATAGCGGTTGAAGCCCACAGGGAGGCGGCTGCGAAACGTATCGCTGAGGCACTTATCGAGGCAGATCCGACGAACACGGACATCAGACCTCTTCTTGACGGAGCGGCCGACATTGCCGAACCTCTTCGCGTCCGACCATTGAGTGAGGTGATTCAGAAAGTACGCCAGCGGACATGACGATCCGCAGCGGAATCATGCCCACAATGGCTGCTCGCCAGCTCCGGGGCTCTGGCTCTGTCGGGCGGCGCTAGATTCCTGGTGTGGCTGCCATCGAACCCTATGAGATTGTCGAAGACGAATTCCGACGCATAACGTTTGTACGAGACGGCGTCGAGATCGCGGCGGGGTCACCTGCGCTCAACCGACGCGATTCCTGGCACGCCATTGTGCGTGGTGCTCGGTTCAAAGTTGATATTGGGGATCAGTCCTTCACGGTCCTACAGCGCGAGTTCAGTCGATTCAGCAAGGAACGACGTCGGTTGGAGATCCTTGCCGATGACGACTCTCTGGAATGGGTCGTGATGCCAGTGGGCCGCTTCATGGGTCACGTCAAGCGTGCGGACGGACGCATGATCGGATTGCTCGCCAACACGGGAGCGTCGTCCAACGCCGATAGCGAGACGGAGCAATTGCTCGTCGCGATGCTCGGAGCCCTCAAGGTTCGCCTCGTGCTGTCGGTTCCGTGGTTCGGTCTTGCGATCAGAGGGTTCTAGGTAGAGAGGCTTCGGTTTTCGGGGGAGCTTCTTGTCGACAGGGAGCCTTTGCGCGGGATATGCTCAGGTTTCTTCGCAACTTGATCTGGGGAGTTCATGCTGGTCTGCGGCAACTGCAACGCTGAAAACGAATCCGGGCACTCTTTCTGCTCAAACTGCGGCTCCGCGCTGTCGATTACCTGTCCCTCGTGTTCCACAGCAAACGGTTCGGCGAACAAGTTCTGTTTCAACTGTGGATCGGAGCTGCGTAGCGGCGCGGTGCCGGGCCGGCTGCAATCCGAAGCTTCCGGCGTCGCGGAACGGCGGCTTGTTTCGGTCGTGTTTGCAGACCTCGTTGGTTACACATCGTTCTCCGAGGACCGCGATGCCGAGGATGTTCGTGCCATGCTGACCACGTACTACGAGCGCTGCCGTGACATTATCGGACGTTATGGGGGAACGACCGACAAGTTCATTGGTGACGCCGTCATGGGTGTGTGGGGTGCGGAAACCGCCAACGAGGACGATGCCGAGCGAGCAACGAGAGCTGCACTTGAACTCGTCGATATGGTCGCCGGCCTCGGGTCCGAGATTGCTGTGTCCGAACTTTCTGCACGAGCTGGAGTGCTCTCCGGGGAGGCGGCCGTTGGGCCCGGCGGCAACCTGCACGGTCTTGTCGTGGGTGACCTTGTCAACACGGCCTCCCGCTTGCAGTCATTGGCGCCACCCGGTGCCGTGCTGGTCGGTCAATCGACTCGTGACCTGGTGGGGGGTGTCATCGAGTTCTCTGGCTTCGGGGAGCACACCGTCAAGGGTAAGGAGATCCCGGTATCTGCGTTCCAGGCGTTGCGGGTGGTTGCTCGCCCGGGCACTCGGCGTGGTAGCGATCTGCGCGAAGCCCCGTTTGTGGGTCGCGGCGACGAACTGCGCATGCTTAAGGATCAGCTCCATGCGACCGGTCGCGACGGTCGGGCGCGCCTGGTTTCGATCGTCGGGGAGGGCGGGATCGGGAAGTCCCGTCTTGCCCAGGAGTTACTGCGCTACATAGACGGCATCACTGAAGATGTGTACTACCACAACGGCCGATCGCCGGCGTATGGCGACGGTGTCACGTTCTGGGCCCTCGGGGAAATGGTGCGCCGTCGGGCCGGCATTTCCGAGGGCGAGGATCCGATGAAGAGTCGCATGAAGTTGCGCACCGTGGTCGCCGAATTTGTTCCCGACGAGGACGATCGAACCTGGATCGAATCCAGGCTTGCGGCCTTGATTGGTATCGCTTCGATGCCAGCCGGTGATCGCTCAGAGTTGTTTTCCGCTCTCCGGACTTTCTTCCAGAGAATCGCCCAGCGGGGCACCGTGCTCATGGTGTTCGAGGATTTGCATTGGGCAGATGCGGGGTTACTTGACTTTGTTGACGAACTTGTCGAGCGGACGACGCAGCATCCGATTCTGGTCGTGACACTCGCCCGACCAGATCTTCTCGACCGCAGGCCAGGGTGGGGCTCGGGTCGTCGGCAGACTTTATCGATACATCTGAGTCGTCTCGATTCAGGATCGATGCGGGCTCTCACAGCCGGACTTGCGCCGGGTCTTCCCGAAACGATGGTCAACCGCATCGCAGATCGAGCGGCCGGTATCCCGCTTCATGCAGTCGAGTTTGTCAGAATGCTCGTGAACAGCGGACGTCTTGAGGCCGATGGAGACAGGTTCCGCTTCCTCGGTGATGACGAGGACCTCACCATCCCGGATTCGGTTAGTGCCATTATCGGAGCACGACTTGACCGGCTCGACCCCGACGAGTTGGCCGTCGTCCAGGACGCGGCCGTGGTAGGCATGTCCATGACACTTGCCAGTGTGTCCGAGCTACAAGGCAAGAGCCCGGAGGCGGTCGAGCCGCTGCTGCGAAACCTCGTTCGCAGCGAAATCCTTGAGTTCGACGAAGACCCCCGTTCACCCGAGCGCGGTCAATTCCGCTTCGTGCAGGGTCTGATTCGCGAGGTTGCGTATGCGAGACTGTCTCGTTCCGAGCGGGTGAATCGGCATCTTGCCATCGCGCAACGACTCGAGGCCGATGGCGATGTTGAAGTCGCTGGGATCATCGCCGGACACTACGCGAACGCAGCTGCCGCCGCCCCCGATAACGCCGAGGTCGTCGAGCACGCCCGCAGGGCCGTCGTGGCCGCGGCCGAGCGTGCGGCGAGTCTTCACTCCGATGTCCAAGCGGCGAGCCTCTACGAACAGGCGATAGAGATGATGACCGACCCCGCGGAGGTCGCGCTGCTCCAGCTCGCTGCTGCAGAATCGTGGGAAGCGGACGGAGAGGTGGACAAAGCTACCGATCTTGCTCGTCTCGCACTTGAGTTCTATCGAGACGCCGGTGATGACGACGGCATCGTTTCCGCTTCCGTTCGGCTTTCCGAGGTGCTTTCCGGGAACTTCGAAGCGGACAAAGCGGTAGAGATCATCCTTCCGGTCTACGAAGCAACGCCTCAACGTTCGGACCTTGCGTGGGCCCGGCTTGCTGCCGAGACGTCGCGTGCGTTGATGTTGGCGGACCGGTCCACGGAGTCGATTGCGGTCGCAGACGTCGCACTGCCCGTATTGGAAGAGCTGGACCTCGTTGCTGAGGTAGTCCACGTGCTGATCAACAAGGGAACTGCCCTTGGGAACGCGGGAAGGTGGCTTGAAGGCAGTGCACTGTTGCGCGGTGCTGCCGACATAGCGGGCGCCCATGATCTTCTTCCCGAGCGTGCGCGGGCCCTCAACAACCTGGCGATCGTCGTTGGGCCTGACGACCTTAGAGATCCGCGGATCCTTGAGGAAGTCATTCACATCGCGGAACGGTTGGGAAGCCGGTCATGGATTCTCCGGTCTTTGTTCATAGGCGCTCTCCAAACTATTGCTCTCGGGGAGCTTTACGAAGCACTGGAGAAGCTGTCGCTCGTCGACTCCCTGGATGTTCCC
>BDTL01000135.1 GCA_002898115.1 bacterium BMS3Bbin02
GTGGACGCAGCGGCGTGGCCGGGCCGGCGGCATGGAGGGGACGCCGGCGATTTGGTGCTTGAGATGGTGCGATGTCGGGGGATCGAACGTAGCCTCAGGTTGATCGAGACTATCTATACGTGGTATATATACAGAGTATAGATTGGTAGAGGTGATGTATGAGCATTCGACACGCCCTGCTGGCATTGCTGGCGGAGGGTCCCAAGTACGGGCTGCAGCTTCGTGAGGAGTTTGAGTCGAGAACCGGGGAAGTGTGGCCGCTCAACGTTGGACAGGTGTATGCAACGTTGCAGCGGCTTGAGCGTGATGGGCTCATCGCTCCCGATGGCCCCCACGATACGCGGGAGAAGTCCTACCGGTTGCTCGCTGAAGGACGCGCCGAGCTTCAGGAGTGGTTGGAGTCGCCTTCGACAGTCGGGCACCCCCGCCGAAATGACCTTGTCGTCCGGATCTTGGTCGCAGTAACGGTGCCGGACGTCGACGTGATCGCCGTTATCCAACGTCATCGACGTCACCTCATCGAGGTGATGCAGGAGTACACCCGGCTCAAAGCGGACGCCGACGACCATCTCGCATTCCTGATGGTCGCCGATTCCGAGATCTTTCGGGCTGAGGCCGCGGTCCGGTGGCTCGATGCTTGCGAAGCTCGCCTTAGGGAGGCTGACGTAGTGATCCCGTCGTCGCAAAAGACCGAGGGGGTGGTTTCCCGTGATCGAGTTTGACGGAGTCTCCAAGACGTTTGGTGCGGGACACGTTGCTGTGGATGCACTATCGAACATCACGCTCACGGTGAGCTCCGGAGAGTTGGTTGCGGTGATGGGGCCATCGGGGTCGGGTAAGACGACGCTGCTTTCGATCGCCGGTGGTCTTGAGACGTGCAGCGCGGGAACAGTGAGGGTGGATGGTGTGGATCTAACAACAATGACGTGGGACGAGCGGGCGCACCTGCGGCTGCGTTCTGTGGGTTACGTCTTCCAGGAGCTCAACCTCCTCCCGGGACTTACGGCTGGTGAGAACGTCGCGTTTCCACTCGAGCTGGCGGGAGCCCGGGCCGCGGCTTCGCAAGGCGCAGCGCAGGAACAGATGGCAGAACTCGGGGTCGGGGATCTCAGTGATCGATTCCCGGACGACCTGTCGGGTGGTGAGCGCCAACGGATCGCAATTGCTCGCGCTCTGATCGGGGACCGTTGCGTGGTCTTGGCCGACGAACCCACAGGCGCCCTCGATTCGGTCAACGGAGAGCAGGTTATGCGCATCCTGAGGCGAGCCTGTGAAGGGGGTGTCGCCGGGATGGTGGTGACCCACGACGCGCAGCTCGCGGCTTGGGCCCACAAGGTCGTTTTCTTGAGGGATGGCAGAATCGTCGACGAGACCGCCCCCGCCGCCCTCGACCGGGTCGATCCGGTGGCCTAGCGATGGCCTGGCGCACTCCGATCTACCGGTGGAACTGGCGCATGATGCGTCGTGAACGACGCCAATGGCTTCTCATCGCCGCACTGCTCACGACGACTGTGGCGGTAGGCGTCGGGATCGTGACCGCCGGCTTCAACCTCGCCCCGAGTCCCCGCGCCCTACAGGGCGACGCGTCTCATGTCCTCTTCGTAGAACCCGTCGAAGAAGCCGGCGCGGTCCTCGCGGCGGCCAACGCCACGTTCGAGATCGCCGAACTTGTGACGAGCACTTCGGTGACGCCTGCCGGTTCCGCGGCTTCTGTCGAGATGCGGTCGTTCGACCCCCGGGGCGCCACGACGTCGGCGCTTGTGACCCTCGTCGACGGCCGATATCCAAGAGGCTTGGACGAAGTGGCAGGCACCATCCGTCAGATTGAGCGTCTTGGCGTTTCCCTTGGAGACACGATCACGCTCTCGGGGGCGCGATACGAGCTGGTCGGTGTTGTCGAGAACCCTGAGCGCCTGTCGGAACAGTTCTTCTTGACCGTACCCGGTCGTTTCGATGCGGAGCGGGCTCGGATCTTTGTCAGCGCCACCGATGAGCAGGTTCGATCTTTCAAGGAGCAGGTTCCCAGCGTGTTCTTCGACAGCACCGGCACGGACGATCGCATCGCCGCCGCGGTTGTGCTTGCAGTGATCGTTGCCGGAGTGCTCGTCGAGGTCACACTGTTAGCAGTCGCCGTACTCACGGTCGTTGCCCAGCGCCGAGTTCGACAGCTCGGGCTGTTGGCTGCCATGGGGGCGAGTCGGCGCCAGGTACGTTCCGTCGTTGTTGCCGGTGGCACAGTAGTCGGCGGACTATCTGCAGTCGCGGGAGCTTTGATCGGGGTGGTCTCTTCCATCGTGATCATCCCCCGCCTTGAGTCGCTCGCCGATCGTCGTATCACGACGGTGACCTTCCCCTGGGTGATCATCGTGGCCGTGGCGGTACTCGCCGCCGCCGGCACGGTCGTCGCCGCGCGGTGGCCCGCCCGCCGGGTGACTCAACTCAGCGTTTCCGGCTCGTTACGCTCGCGTCGACCTGCGGCGGCTCGGGTGGTGAGAATGACGGGGGTCGGCATCGGCATGGTGGGGCTCGGAACAGGCATCGTGCTCGCCTACCCCTTGAACGACCCGGGGGGAGGGTCGTTCCCGATCGCCCTGTATGTGGCTGCGGTTGTTGTGATTCCTGTGGGTGTTGTGCTCCTCTCTCCCGCCCTCGTGCGCATCTGGGCGCGGGCCGCTCCGATACTTGGTTTGGTCGGCAAGGTTGCGGCGCGCGACATCGGGCGATACCAGACCCGCTCGGCTGCGACCGTGGCTGCGCTCGTGGTCATCCTCGCTGTCCCCATGGCCTACGCCGCCGGGAGCCGAGTCGTCGAGCGGTCCGACGTCAACGTCCCCACGATGGCCGAGAATCAGGTGGTGATCTCGGCAGATTCGACAGGCCGAGCCCATAGTGAAGGGGGTGGTGCCGATCTCGGCGATTTCGAGGCGCAAGTCGCCGATCTTGCAGCTGGCATTGATGCAGACGCTATTGCGCTTCGCGTACCCATCATGACATTCGGCGCTGAC
>BDTL01000136.1 GCA_002898115.1 bacterium BMS3Bbin02
TAATGAAGTAGAGCAGCGACCCGAGCGCCGTCAACGCAAACGCCACATAAGCGGCAACGACAGCTCCGACATGGAGATAGATCATCCGTGTGAGCTCACCCTGGATGACATCGGGCGGCGAGGTGAACGAGAGAATGATCCCAGCCGTCAGGAGTCCCACGGCAAGCACGTCGACGCCACGAAGAACTCTCAGCGTTGCCTGGGATTGGTTCATGGGTTCTCCTGGAGCGGGCGTGCGGCGAGGACGCCGATGATGATCACGACCAGATCGACCACCATCATGAGGACGATCCAGCGAAGGATACCGCGGTTCGTGACCAATACGTCCAGAGTCTTGGAAGCACCGAGAAGCAACGGAATCGCAAGAGGGGCAACGATGAGAGGAACCAGAGCTGTACCCGTCTCAAGGTCGTGTGCGATCCATCCGGCAAGCGTTCCGAGAGCCGCCAGTCCGATGCCGACGAGCACGATCACCACTGGAATAGACCACCACATCGGCACCGAAAAACCGAGGAAGAGAAACCCGGCAATACCGACGATGACCTGAAACAGGATCATGAACAGAGCGGACGCCGCGGCCTGGCCTACCCACATGGCAGCGGGGTCCGCTCCGGTTAGTGCCAGCATGTCCCTCTGCGCGGGCGTCTCGGCCGCCGTCCGGCGCACGGCGACCAGCGTACCGAACAAGAACACAATCCCCCACAGAATTGCGGGCCCAGCCTTCCTGAGTGTGTCCGTATTGGCGCTGAGGACAAAACCTATGAGGATGATCGCAGTTGCTCCGAAGGGGATTGTTACCCCGAGTACTTCCGCTGTTCGCCGTTCACGACGCAAGTCGCGCATGATCACTGTGTGGACTTGGCGCCAGAAACCGGTCACACCAACCCCCCGGCAACCAACTCAACGTTGCGGTGCGTCATCTGCATCACGCGATCGCGATCATGAGAAACCACAAGCGCCGCACCACCTCGATCAACGACGGATGCCGCCAGGTATTCGACCAGCTCGGCGGCCCCACCATCTAGGGCCGAATGCGGTTCGTCGAGTAGAAGAAGATCCGGCCGGGTCAGCAGTTGAAGGGCTATCTCGGCGCGTCGCTGCATGCCGTGCGAACAGTGTCTCGCCTGCCTGCCGGTGACGTTACCAAGACCGACCTGGGCAAGAGCATCACCGACCCGGTCCACGGGCTCACCCCTCATCCCAACCAGAAACGACAGGTTCTCCATCAGCGACAGCGTCGGATACAGTGCAGGTGTGTGACCGATCATTCCGATACGCCGACGCACCGGCGCAAGATCCGTTTCGGTGGCGGATCCGAGGACATCGACGGTCCCCCCGCTTGGTCGGCTGAGAAGTGCAACGAGACGGAGCAGCGTGGTCTTGCCCGCACCGTTACCACCAAAGAGGCCCAACGCCTCTCCCTCAACAACTGTGAGCGTCACCGATCTGAGGATCAGCGACTTGCCCGCACTGAAGGCGACATCTTGAAGGGAAACGAGAGGGGCCGACATAGTCCATGGATTGTACGAGACACCCCCCGTCAACGAGAATCCTCGCAACACAAACAAGCATTGCTACCGTAGCTCGGAATCACTTCGCCGGCAGGGAATGCTGAGACACCGTTTGGCGTTGAACCGACGGACTACGAAAGAGGGGCCGGAACATGGCAACTATTAACCTCACAAAAGACACCTTTGAAGACACGATCACCGAGAACGACGTCGTACTCGTGGATTTCTGGGCCGAGTGGTGTGGACCATGCCGACAGTTCGGCCCCACCTTCGAAAAGGTCTCCGAGCAGTACCCGAACGCGGTATTCGCCAAGGTTGACACCGAGGCCGAGCAGGAGCTCGCCCAATACTTCAACATTCGTTCTATTCCGACGCTGATGGTGTTCCGCGAGCAGATCGGGATCTTCAATCAGCCAGGCGCGCTCCCCGAGGAAGGCCTCATCGATCTCATCGATCAGACGCTGGCGCTCGACATGGAGCCGATCAAGGCCGAGGTCGAGGCGCACAACAGTGAAGACCACGAAAAAAGCGCTGAAACTGCGGCCGCGACAGCCGACTGACAGACGCATATCCAACCGATTGAGGGTCACGGGGTTTACCCGGTGGCCCTCAATCGCGTCCCGAGCACGACGTCAGTCCTCGGACGGCTCCACTGTGGTATCCCCCGAAAGAACTGCGATCGCTTCCGCGCTCCGACCATTCTCGACAAGCACCTGAAACGATTTGGCACCCCCGAGCATGGCAGGATCGTGCTGAACTACCGATGGAATGTCGGCATCAATCAGCCTGGTCCAGGTCGCCTCGGCCTCTTCTTCGGTAGGACAGGTCACCACAACGACCGGCTCGTGTATTCGTCGACCAAAAATCATCCGTCCGTTCCTCCCGTGAAGTTCCAACTGGAGAGTCGCACGCTCGGCGAATGGATCATCCCGGGTCCGAATTCTGAATCCGCCCAGCGGGCATCGTTCCCGAGTCCGAGTATTCGGTCAGGGCCCAGCGCTTCGACAAACGATTGAGTGAACCGTAGCCCGTTGACGGCGCCGGTGATCTTCCCGTTCTCGATCACGAATGTCCCGTTACGAGTGAGTCCGGTCACGGCGAGAGACTTCGGATCGAGCACCCGGCAGTAGTTGAAGGTCGCCACATACAACCCGCGCTCGACTCCGGCGATCATGTCATCAACCGTTTGCTCACCTTGATCAACAAATACCTGGGTGGCCGTCGGCCCGAACGTATCGCCTCCCGGCAACGCATTGCCGGTCGACTCCACGCCGGCCTTCTTCGCGGTCCGCCGGTCATGCGTCAACCCCTTGGTCACGCCGCCCACCACGAGTTCGACACGGCGCCGCGATGTGCCTTCGGAGTCGAACGGGACGGCCAAACCACGACCGTCGAGGGCGTCGTCCACCATGGTGAACGACTCATCAAACTGCCGGGTGTCCATGTCTACGAAGGACATCCCCTCGTCATACACCTTCGCATTGAACCCGTACGCTCCAAGGAACATCGCGATCGTGGCGACGCATTCCTGGGACAACACCACCTCGTACTCACCGGGTTTGATGTCGTAAGTCTCCACGGAATCAACGGCGCGCTGAGCGGCAAGGGAACCCACGGCGTGTGCGTCAATGCCGCTGAGAGCCCGGTCGGTCTGGTGTCCCGAGCCCGCGGAGCGACCGGTTTGATGGATGCCGTCGAGGATCGCCGTCGTGGCGCGACCCGCAGCAAAATGCCCCCTCGTGTTCACAAAGAACACCTCGGACGACGACGACGAGCAGTAACCCGCCGCCTCCATAGAAGGCCCGGCGTCCACAAACTCCTTCACCTTCCGGGCACGTTCGACGGCCGCGGCGTCTGCCGTCTCAGCGTCCCAGTGTTCGGTTGCCGGCGTGATCGACGGGCTGGCCACACCGGGCCAATCGGGATCGACGGGTTGGCGTTGGGCCGCATCGATGGCGGTTTCGACCAGGCGTTCGAGTGTCTCTTCGTCTGTGACCGTCCCGCTTGCGGAGGCGACTCGGCCATCGAGGGCGACGCGCAATGACATCGTGCTGACTTCTTCGGAGACGTTCTGATGGATGAACGAGTTGGCAAACCGGGTGAGCGACTCCACGCCGGTGGAGAGTCGGATTTCCGCCTCAACACCGCTACCGACCCGGTCGAGCACCTTTTCGAGCATGTCGTGCCTGTGCGTCATGCGCGCACCCCCACCCGAACGTTGGAGAATCTGGCAGGTGACGCAGAGTGTCCCGTGTGGCCCACTTGCATCGGTTGACCCTTCCCGCAGTTCGGTGTGCCCCAGTGGACCCACTCCTCCTCGCCTGCGAGTCGGTCGAGGGTCCCCCAGAAAACCGGGGTGATACCGGTGTAGGTCGGGTTCTTGAGCAAGCGGCCCTTCCTACCGTTCTTAATCTCCCACGCAATTTCCGTGCCGAACTGAAAGTTGAGCCGCTTGTCGTCGATTGACCAGGAACGGTTGGTCGCCATGTACACACCGTCATCGGTATCGGCAATGATGTCGTCCAGGGTGCCCTCCCCGGGTAGCAGGCCGACGTTTGTCATTCGCACCATCGGAAGACGGCTGTACCCGTCCGCCCGCACCATCCCACCGGGAGGCAGACCGGCCCGAGCTGCCGAATCTCGACCCGACAGCACCCCGACCCACGTGCCGTTCTTCACGATGTCCACACGTTGTGCCGGAGTTCCCTCATCGTCGTACCCGAAACTGCCGAGGGCGCCGGGAAGGGTCGCGTCGGCGGTGATGTTCATCAGCTCCGAGCCGTACTTGTGCGTCTGGAGTTTTTCGAGTTCGAGATGCGAGGTGCCCGCAAAGGCGGCTTCCCATCCGAGAATACGATCAAGCTCGATGGCATGGCCGACTGACTCGTGAATCTGGAGCGCGAGCTGTGAACCCTCAAGGATCAGCGCTGTCTCGCGCTCCTCCATGACGTCGGCCGAAAGCAGTTGGATGGCCTCCTCGGCAACACGCTGGGCGTTGCCCTCGTAGTCCCAGAGACGGACCATCTCGTACCCACCGGTGGCGTATTGTCCGAAACTCTGGGGATACGAGCGCCGCTGCGTTTCCCGTTCACCGATAGCGGTGGCGTCGTACCCTCCACCCGATTCCACGATGTGCTGGTGAATCTCCGATCCCTGAGACGACACGAACCATTTGTCGGTGTCGTAGAAAGCCATTCCTGCCCTGGCAAGAGCGATACCTTCGACGTCTTGCATCGTCTTGGAGACACGGATCAGCATGTCGACTTTTTCACCGAGCGGGACCGCAAAGGGATCCTCATCGTGCGGTGTTTCCCAGGAGGCCTGCACCACTGGAACATCTGCGAGGGTGATCGGCTCGCCGGGGACCATGGCGGATGCCCTGGCAATCTCGGATGCCCGTTCGCCGGCGACCCTCGCCGCCGTATTCGTGATGGAGGGCGTTGCGTAGAAGCCCCACGAGGAACCAATGAGTGCCCGAACTCCGATGCCGGCGCTTTCACTCGATCCCACCGATTCGACTGCCTGGTTGAGCACCTCCATGGACTCCGCTTTGGCGATCACCACCCGGGCGTCGGCGTAGGTGGCACCGGCGGCAAGCGCCCCTTCAACAGCCGCCCTGGCGTATTCGAACACCGCTCATCCTCCAGAATTCTCGAACCGAAATCAGAGTTTTAGCTTAGTGATCCAATGGTTGCTCCAACCCACGCCGATGGCTCGTGTTGTCGCGATGCGTCTCCCGTGCGGATGTGGGCAATCCACGGTTAGTTGAGGTGCAGGTAGATTGTTGATCATGCACACAACAACCCGGACTGACCGCACGTCACGGCGTGAAGATCTCATCACGATCGCGTTCGGGACGTGGATGATGATCGGACTCATGATCGATGCGTTCTCTCATTCGACCGATAGTTCGCTTGAGACGTTCTGGACCTGGTCGCATGCGGCTTTCTACTCGGGGTTCACTGTGACGGCGGCATGGATTGTTCACCTATGCCTGGCACGTCGGGAACCGACTGGTTGGTTGCTCGATTGGGCGCCTCCCGGTTACCGCCTCGCATTTCTCGGCCTGGGTGTGTTCGCCCTCGGCGGAATCGGTGACGCAGGCTGGCACACGGTGTTCGGCGTCGAAACCGGTGTCGACGCGCTGCTCTCCCCGACGCACCTGCTCCTCTTTGTCGGCATGTTCGCGATCGTTTCGTCTCCGTTCCGAGCGGCCTGGAACGATACTTCCACACCGGACGAACCCTCGTTCGGATCGTTCTTCCCCGCACTGCTTTCGATGACGTTCTCCACGACGCTCGTGGCGTTCTTCTTCGAGTATGTGTGGCTCCCCACCAACGTCTGGATCGCGCAGACGGCGTTCGAGTCTCAAGTTGACAGAGGAGAGAAGATCGCCGTGCTGGGGGTTGTCGGTGCGGTCATCGCAACCATCGTGCTCATGACGGGCCCCATCGTGGCGAGTCGACGGCGGCGGTTGCCGTTCGGTTCGGTCACCGCCGTCTTTGTGGTGACCAATGCACTCCTCGCCTTCGGCTTCGACAACACCTCGGCAAGCCTGTTGCCCGCGTTGCTCGCGGGAATCGTCGCCGATGCAACACTCGTACGATCCACATCCCGATGGGTGTTCCTCACGGCGCCTCCGATCGTCCTTTGGTTTACCTTCTACTTTCAGGTCGCGCAGATGCCTGCCGGTCTCGGGTGGCCACCCGCGGTCTGGGGCGGGTCCATCGTGTTTGCGGTCCTCGCGACCCTCGCTATCGACCAGATCATGCGCGCCGGAGCAGCCCTGGCTCGAGCTGACATCGACCGACTCAGAGAGCGTGGCGGAGCGACATCCTGATGAAACGTTTATGCCACGGACGGACGATCGCGAAGTAGAAACGCCCGGTCCGACGCCACAGGTAGCGGACTGAAGTCGACACCTCAACGGAGCATGGCTCCTTGCGACTCAGTCGTAACGAGAAGCGGTACTCCATGAACCCCATCGAGTCGCCGAAGACGATCTCGTCGGTCGAGCGTTCGTAGATCTTCCAGGAACCGATGGCGGTTCCGGGGCGGTAGGACTCGTCCCCGATCGCTCGAGCCAGCTTGGATAGCGACATCGTGTTCATACTGACGAGTCGTAGCCATGCTGGCTGGTTCCGAAAGTAGTCGGTCACAAAGCCCTCGATGCCGGCATGAGGGTCACGGGATAGAGATACGCGAAACCCGTCGCGATAGTCGGCATTCTCGAAGATTGAAGCGATCAGGGAGTCTGTCAAGGGAACGACTTCTGTCACGTCCACAGGAGCCCGCCGCAACGCCCACCCACACTATGCTCGCACATCATCCCTGAACCCCGGTGCTCGGCACGGTGGTTTCCCCCGCCTCGGATTGCCGCATTACACCCCACAGCCCGAGGATCCCAACGGGGAGTAGCAGAATCCACTGCGGCAGCTTGAAGAACAGCCCATCGCCCTCCTGTGTGGCAGCGACTCCAAGAAAACTGATGCCGAATCCGATCCAGAGGACTGAAACAAACTGAACCATGTAGCGGGACCGACTCGCATGACTCGGTACAGCAGCGACGTACAACGCGACCGCCGACGACGCCATGGAAACCGATGCCATCTGCCACACGGCAAAGGCGACGAGCCGCGGCTCCTCCGCGAGCGCGGACTCCACAAGCGGGGCAGCCACGGACGCACCGCCGCCGAAGATGTGGAGAAGGGCCGTGAAGGCTGCGAGTCCCGCTGCAGAAAGCAGAACCTTGTCCCTTGTCTGAGGCGTGGCTGATGAGTTGCTGATGCTGGTGGTCATACTCGGCAGGTGTCCCTTCGATCGCATTCGGTTCGTATATATTGGCACTCAGTGCCATATTATGCGAACCGATATACTGCATTCATGAGCGTCCGAGAGTCCAACAAGTTGCGCACCCGTCGGGCGTTGGCCGACTCGGCGGTGAGTCTCTTCAGCGAACACGGATACGACTCGATCACGATGGCCGATGTCGCCGCTGCCGCCGGAGTATCGCGACGCACCGCGTTTCGTTACTTTCCCGCCAAGGATGAGCTCCTCTTGGACTACTCGAAGCGGTGGATGGATGTCTTCGACGAATCCGTCGAGACAAACAAGGCGCTCCCCGTCGGTGAGCGGCTTCGTGTTGCCTCACATGCAATTGCGGACCATATCGAACAAGACCCGGAACCCCTGCGTCGAGCTTTTGCGCTGGTATCAACCCATCCGGCTATTGCTGCGAAATACGCCGCCGGGAACCAGGCTTGGATCGACCGAGTCGCTGCAGAGATTTCCGGTGGTCTGGAAACAACACCCGAGGTGGTGGTCCGCAGCCGCGTGCTCGCATCCGCGTTCATGGGCATGATCGACAGTGTGTGCATGCTCTGGGCCGACGGCGACCAAGCCATGGGCCCGCTCCTCGATCACGGCTGTGACATTCTCGCCCCGTCGTTCCGACGATCCGCGACGTCGTAGTCGCCGAGTCCCGGCCCTGGTTGCTCTATCCGAACATCTCTGCGCCAAGGCCGACGCCGAAACACCCGACGAGCGACCAGAAACCCCGCGACCCAGAGAACTTCCGCCGACAG
The DNA here is from genome assembly GCA_002898115.1 of bacterium BMS3Bbin02. GTDB lineage: Bacteria > Actinomycetota > Acidimicrobiia > Spongiisociales > UBA5794 > BMS3BBIN02. The sequence continues at coordinate 8,096 of BDTL01000136.1, forward strand.
AATGAGAACCAGGCCAAGCACCGCACTCTGAAAGTCACAACTGGAGTGCCCCAAACACGAAAGACCGACAGCGAACAAGCCCCAAAAGGCAGCGAGCGCACCAACGCCGAACAGCGACACCGAGAACACGGCGCTGAAAAGAAATCCTGCCCCCCGTGACCCTGTGGAAGTCGGATCAGACTCCGGTCCCGCCGGACCCGTGCCACGGCCCCGTGGACGTCGAGGCCCTCGTCTCAGAATGAGATACCCGATCGTCCCAACAACCTGAGCCAACAACACGAACCCGACTCCGCCAGCCACTCCATCCGCCCGACACCCCGAAAACCAGGTATCCGACCAACAGGTTGTCGCCAACAGGTACCCACCTACACCGGCGAACACCGCGGCGCCACCGAGCATCAGCCCGGCGACCACTCCGGCTGCACCGAACGACGGATCTGATCGCTCCGGCACGCCTGCCTCGGCCTTCTCGTCTACTCGCATCGAATCGTCACCTCCGCGGCGCATTGATCGATCCCTCCGCCACCATCGGCGACATCCTTGCCCACTCCACCATCGAGGACATCGTTACCCGAGTTACCGAGAAGAGAGTCATTGCCGGCAGCACCAAAAGCAACGTCATCACCGGCACCGCCCTTGAGCGAGTCGCGATCCCGGCCACATGCAGCACGATCGGATACGACCGACGTCCTCAAGGCTCGGGTCACTCCCGCTGAGCGTCATGTCGCCACGGCCGACGCCGGAATGCTCTCCGGGCGACCATGAACCCGACAAATCCAAGCCCCTCACCCAGAGCCAGGTAGGAAACACTGAGTACCACGTACCGGAACTCGCAGTACATACCGAGGAAGCAGATCGATACCGTCTCAACCAACCCAACAAGGAAGGACACCACACCCGACGCTACTAACACCACTGCCAGCACGATCGCTAACCAAAACCAGAAACGGCTCGGCGTAACCAGACGAGACCCGGCACCGAACCGATCTCCGGCGAAGTTACGTCGCCGCGACGTCCTCCTCAGAATCGCGAACCCGATAACACCAGAAAGCTGAGCCAACAAGAAAAGACCAACAGCGTCGCCCGCCCCACTGTTGCGACAGCCCGAGTACCACCGGCCCTCCCAACACATCGTAGTCAAGGAGTACACAGACAACACGACGAGAGCGGCGGCGCCACCCAACAACAAGCCCCCAATCACGCGGGGAACAACAGCTCGGCTGGCCGAACCCGATTCAGCCCGGTCGTCTACTCGCATCGTATGGTGACCTCCGCGGCGCATTGATCTATCCCGGCACCCCCATCGCCACCGTCACCAGAAACAACGTCACTCCCACCATTCCCCTTGAGTACGGCGGGTTACGTCGAAGGTTCCGGAGGGGTGTTGCGACGCCACGGCCGACGCCGAAACGCCCGCCTAGCGACGAAGAATCCCACAACGCCGAAGACTTCTCCCAAGACAATGAAAGACACACCGACTATGACCTGAGCCACTCCACAATCGGACGATAGCCAGCAGGCAAAAATCGCCGCCTCCGACGTACCCCAGACGAAGGAGGCCACACCCGCTCCCACGAGTACCAGGGCCACCACAATCATCAACCAAAACCTAAAGTGTCTCATCGGGGGCGGTCCCGACATGGCACCCTGACCCGGGGTGGAACTGCGACCCCTGCGTGAGGCGCGCCGCAGCCTTACAAACCCAATAGAACCGAAAACCTGCGCCACGAAAACAGTACCAAGCGCACTCCCTAGCCTGGAAGTGCGGCATCCCGCGTACCAGCGGCCCTCCCAACACGTTGTTGCCAAGAAATACATAGCCAGGGCCACGAGGAGACCGGAACCGAGCAACAGCAACCGTGTGAACGTCACGCCCGACCCGACCCCACCCTCGGGCCGCCCAGCCTCCGATGATCCGGATTCTTCGTCTACTCGCATCGTATCGTGACCTCCGCGGTGCACTGATCTATCCCACCACCCCCATCGGCTGCATCGACACCTGCACCACCCACCAGGGTATCGGCGCCGGGACCTCCGGCAAGAGTGTCATCGCCGTCGTCACCAAAGACAACGTCACTCCCGCGATTCCCCTTGAGTACGGCGGGTTACGTCAAAGGTTCCGGAGGGGTGTTGCGACGCCACGGCCGACGCCGAAACGCCCGCCCCGCTACTAGGAACGCCGCAAAGACGAGACCCACGCCCACGGCAAGGACCAGCGCACCGTATAGAGTCCGATCTATAGGACAGGTCTGGCTATTCCAGCACGAAATGGAGACAGTGAGGCCACCCCAGAGGTAGGATGCCATTCCAGCTGCGACCAGTAGCACGACCGATACGAGGGTTAGCCAAAACTGGAAGTGGTTCATCACCGCCGGTTTCGGCTCACCTTCTAGGGATTGTGATGAGGTGCGGTCCTGAATCTGCCGCGACACCCGTCTCATCTTCACGAAACCAATGAAACCGACGATCTGTGCCAACAAGATGAGGTCGGTCCCGTTCCCCGCCCTTTCAACTCGGCATCCCGGGTACCAACGACCATCCCAGCACGCCGTTGCGAAAAAATACCCAGCCAACACGACAAGCAACGCAGCAGCGGCAAACAACAAACGTTCAACCAGCCGCGACGGTTCGGCTTGACCGGTCAAACCCGGTCCGGCCTGGTCATCTACTCGCATC
>BDTL01000137.1 GCA_002898115.1 bacterium BMS3Bbin02
TGGGTTCCGGGCAGGATGCCGGCGCTCCACAGTTCGGTGGCCCGCCTGTCGACATCGAGCGAACGGCATCATCGCTTCTCGTAACCGCTCCGACCGGCACACAGTATCTGTTTGATGCATCGCCCGATCTTCGAGTCCAATCTCAGGTTGCCGGGTTCGACCCGCATGCCCTTGGGGGAGTGTTCCTTACGCATGCACACATGGGCCACTACCTCGGGCTTGCCCATTTTGGCAACGAGGCAGCCGCGACGTCATCGATTCGGTGTTTCGGTACCGCATCGATGCATTCCTACCTTTCACGAAACGAACCGTGGCGCTCACTGTTCACAAGGAATCACATGGCGTTCAACATCCTGGTCCCCGGAGTCGAGATACTTGTCGATGAGACCCTTGCCGTCACCGCTCATCTTGTGCCGCATCGGCCTGATTTCAGTGATACGGTTGGGTATGTGGTGAGGAACCTGATGACGGACGACTCGATCCTGTACTTGCCGGACATAGACACATGGGGCCGGTGGGACGATGCAAGGCGGATCGTCGACCCCACGACCTTCGCGTTCCTCGATGCCTCCTTCTCATCGGTCGAAGAGTTGCCCGGGCGGGCAATGTCTGAGTTTCCTCATCCTCTGGTCTCGGAAACCGTCGCTCAGTTCAGTACGTCGCCATCTCAGATAGTGTTAACCCATATCAACCATTCCAACGCGCTCGGTAGGCTTGGGGCCGAGGCGACGGAGATGGCAAATGAGGCCGGGTTCCTGATAGCGGCGGACGGTGATACGTATGAGTTCTGACCGACAACACCAGGGATGGTTGCAGGGCAAGCTGCTGCTTGCGTCAACCCATCTCCGCAACAGTTTCTTCGACCGAGCCGTCATCGGCATCGTTGAGCACACCGATGACGGAACCGTCGGGTTCATACTCAACAGACCCTCGGACATTCTTGTCACTGACGTGTTCGACCCGCTGCCCCCGCCGCTTGACAATGCGAGCCCGGTGTATGTCGGCGGACCTGTACAACTTGAACACGCGATCGGTGTAACCGACGGCGAGCCCGACCAACCTGCCAATGTCGTCCTAGTCGACATAAGGGAGATGCACCTCGGTGACGACCGCAGGCTCCGGATCTACGCCGGATACGCCGGATGGGACGCCGGGCAGGTGGAGTGGGAGATTGGCATGGAGTCATGGCTCGTTGTCGATGCAGTCGGCGACGATTTCTTTTCGGAACATCCCGCAACGCTTTACGAGCGGATCGCTGATCGCTGTGGTTACGATCCGTCGCCCGGCCCCGACCCTCTTCTCAACTAACGATGACGACGCTACGGAGGTCGTTGCGTTCGAAGTCGCCCTCGCTCGACAATGAGAATGATCTGTGGGCGAGGGGCGCTCGACTCGTCGTAGGAGTCGACGAGGTCGGCCGGGGCTCGTGGGCGGGCCCGCTCAGCGTAGGAGTCGTTGCGATCCCACGCGACAGTCGACTCTACAAGGTGCGCGACTCGAAGATGTTGAGCGAACCCGAGCGCGAGATGATGTTCGAGCGAATCATTGACTGGGTTGACGAATGGGCCGTCGGCCACGCCGAACCAGTCGAGTGCGACACCCTCGGAATGGCCGAGGCGCAACGGCTTGCAACCCGGCGAGCCCTCGCCCAGCTAACGCGTGTTCCTGACCATGCTCTCGTCGATGGCAACTGGGACTTTGTGGACGGGCCAACAACCCGCTTGCTGGTCAAGGGAGACGCGCGATGTCTCTCCATCGCGGCGGCGTCGATCATTGCGAAGGTCACCCGCGACCGCATGCTTCGGTCTCTTGATCCAGAATTCCCCCACTACGATTTTGCATCGAACAAGGGCTACCCAAGTTCGAATCACCGACGGGCGCTGCATGCCTACGGACCAACAGTTGTTCATCGAAAGAGCTGGTCGTGGATGGATGACCTTGCGTACCCGGGGATACCGCGTACACGCCGACCGACTCCCCAGGGCGCCCTGTTCTAACGAGAGGCCGCCAGGTGATGGTGTATTCCGCAACCCTCGTACAGCGCGGGAACGTTCCACGTGATGGGCTTGCCGCGACCCCGAGGACGTACCAAACTGAACGGTGCCCCACCACATACGCGCAAGGACCCTCATGAGCAAACAACCGGTGAAACCGGGTTCCGTAGATCCCCTGGATTTCCTCAACATCGATGCACTCTTGAGCCCTGATGAAATCCTATTACGCGACACGGTTCGCGAGTACGTGACAAATGAGATCACCCCGTTCGTGGCCGACTGGTTCGAGGAGGGGACATTCCCCAGGGAAAAGGCAACGGAGATGGGGGAACTCGGACTGTTGGGCATGCATCTCGACGGCTACGGTTGCGCCGGAATGAGTGCGATGGACTACGGCCTGGCCTGTGTCGAACTTGAAGCCGGAGATTCGGGAGCACGCTCGTTTGTCTCCGTGCAGGGTTCGCTGGCAATGTTTCCGATTTGGGCGTTCGGATCCGATGAACAGAAACAACAGTGGCTTCCCGGGATGGCCTCCGGAGAATTCATCGGGTGTTTCGGGCTGACAGAGCCCGACGCGGGGTCCGACCCGTCAAGGATGCGCACCAACGCCAAGCGGGATGGTGACGACTGGATACTCAACGGTACGAAGATGTGGATCACCAACGGGTCCGTGGCCGAGGTTGCAGTCGTATGGGCACAGACCGAAGACGGTATCCGCGGCTTTGTCGTGCCCACGGACACACCGGGGTTCTCAACGCAGGACATCCACAAGAAGATGTCGCTCCGTGCATCGATCACCTCCGAGCTCATTTTCGAGGACGTGCGTCTTCCAGACGGCGCCGTGCTCCCGGGTGTACGCGGCATGAAGGGACCACTGTCGTGTCTGAATGAGGCCCGCTTCGGGATACTGTTCGGTGCGGTCGGGGCGGCGCGTGCGTGTTACGAAACCGCACTTTCCTACACCCTTGAACGCGAACAATTCAACAGGCCCATAGCAAGTTTCCAGCTCACCCAACGCAAACTCGTTGACATGATGGTCTCGGTGAACCGTGGCATGCTGCTTGCGGTGCACATTGGTCGCATGAAAGATGCCGGCACACTCGACACTGCGCATATTTCTGTTGGCAAGCTCGACAACGTACGTATGGCGCTCGACGTGGCGCGGACGGCCCGAGGGATGCTCGGCGCCAACGGCATCACGCTCGAGTACCCGGTCATCCGACACATGACGAACCTCGAATCGGTGTACACGTACGAAGGTACCAACGAGATTCATACCTTGATTCTCGGCCAGGCAATTACCGGGATATCGGCTTTCGGTGTGTAATCCGACCGCAGAGTGAAGCGAGGACCAAATGGGCGAAGAGCAAGAGTGGACTATCAACTACCTACCGGACGAAGGTGGACGGTTCACCGGCAAACTGACGGTCGGGAACGACCATGTCGCGTTCCGGTCACTCTACGAATCGAGCAACGCAACGGTTGTCAAGGCGATCTTTCTCGATGTGACAACGTTTGCGGCTGCGGGTGGGCACACGGTGTACCGCTACTCCAACGACGATGAAGCCGTTGTCGAGTTGCCGACAGGCGATATTGCCGATGTCGCCGCCGCCAAGAAGGGCCTGATGAAGCGTGCAGTCATCACGATGAAAAACGGGGAAGTGTTCACCTTCGACTACGGGATGCTTTCGGTGAAGTCACTCGTCGCCAAGATAGAGTCGGTCACCGGCACATAGGCCTCGTGTAGCGAGGGAACGTGACGGATGGCGCTCTACGACACGTAGGCGGCCATCATCCTTTCGGCGAACGCAGGGATCGACTGGTCCGGTGTGTCACCCCAGAACAGGTACGCGGGCACCATCAGGCGGCTGACACCGAGATCGATGAGCGCTTCAATGTCAGCCCGCGGGTCGGCGCCCGCCGGCATCGGTAGGGACAGCTCTATCTCGGCCGGGTCGCGTCCGGCGCGCTCGGCTGCATTGTTCATCACTTCCTTGAGCCGCACGAAGTCGTCAAAGGAGCCGCGTCCGGGAAAGAATCCATCGCCGAGACGACCGGCACGACGTGCCGCGGCGTCAGTGTGTCCACCGACGACTATGGGTACGGCGCCGTTGACAGGATGGGGACGCGACGTCACGTTCGAGAAGTTGGTGAATTCCCCGGCAAACGAAACATTGTCTTCCGCCCACAGTACCCGCATCGCGGCAATGTACTCGTCCGTGCGGGCGCCGCGGCGCTCGAAGGGGACACCGAGCGCCTCGAACTCCTCCTTGAGCCAACCGACGCCAATGCCGAGCTCAAATCGTCCACCGGAGAGGTGGTCGAGAGTCGCCGCAGCCTTTGCAAGGACAAGCGGGTTGCGCTCAGGGACGAGCAGGATACCGGTTGCCAGCTTCAAAGTGGTGGTATTGGCCCCAACCCAGGTAAGCCATGTGAGCGAGTCGGGGATTGCTGTTGTTGTGTTGCCCTGCATCTTGCCGCTTGGATGATACGGGTACGTGGAGTTGTATTCCTCGGGCCAGATGATGTGTTCAACGGTCCATACGGAATCGAATCCCGCCTGTTCTGCTGCTTGAGTCATGGCGACCGCGGTGTCAGGATCGGCGTAGGGGCCGGTGTTGGCGAACACAATTCCGAATCTCATGCGACCTCATGCCGTGTGGGTTGAAGACTTCTTTGAGCGACACTCTACTTTCAGGTGTCGCGGACCTGCTTAGAATCCCTGGATGGCATCCATCATCGAATCTTACAAAGACCTGATCTACACCATCGAACAGGCGATTCCGTTTAACCGCGTCCTCGGCATCCATCTTGAGGAGGTCAGTGAGGATATCGTCACTCTGAGTTTCGAGATGCGCCCGGATCTTGTCGGTAACTTCGGTGACAGTCGGCTCCACGGCGGAGTGATCTCCGCAGCGATTGACGTCGTGGGTGGGATGGCGGCGCTCGTTGCTGTTCTCGGGCGGGCCGCCGAGAGCGACGGTGCACTTGATGGGTTCCGCAAACTCGGGACGATCGATCTCCGTGTCGACTATCTACGCCCCGGCGTCGGGAAGAAGTTCCTCTGCCACGGTCGTGTCATCCGTGCGGGGGGACGAGTCGCTGTAGTTCGGATGGAGTTCCTCAACGACGAGGGCCTTGAAATCGCGGTCGGCACGGCGACATACATCGTCGGATGACACAGTTCGTGCTTGCCAGTGGTTCGCCACGACGGGCCCTGTTGCTCCGGTCATCGGGGTATACGTTCACAGTTGACTCCCCGGACGTGGACGAGACTGCGCTTGCCGGTGAGGATCCCCTTGCGATGGTTGTGCGCCTCGCCACGGACAAGGCGCAACACGTCGCGAAACGACACGGTGATCGTACAGTGATCGCCGCTGACACGACCGTCGTCCTCGATGGGGTGTCGCTCGGAAAGCCGTTGGATATCGATGACGCTCGTCGAATGCTTCGTTCTCTCATGGGTCGCTCGCACATCGTCGCCACGGGAGTCGCGGTCGTCTCTGGCGACGGTTTGCAGGCGTTCGTCGATTCCAGCACGGTTCACATGTCCACCCTGTCCAATGACGACCTCGAGGGCTATTTGGCCACCGGTGAGAGTCTCGACAAGGCCGGGGCGTACGCTCTGCAGGGGGAGGCGAAGAACTTCGTCGATAGAATTGACGGTCTCAAATCTACCGTCATCGGGCTTCCACTTCCGCGTGTTGTTGCGATTCTCGACAGCATCGGCATCGTCCGCGCTACGGCGTAAGACGCTCCGCCAGGAGAGTCGCACCACGGTGTGCAAGTGCAGAGATCGTGATCATTGGGTTTACACCTGACGAGGTCGGGAAGAGGGATCCATCGAGCACCGACAACCCCTGGTACCCGTGGACGTTGCAGAAACCGTCGACAACCGATGTCGCGGGCTTGCTCCCCATTCGTGCCGTACCCATCTGGTGGAACGACACATACCCGTGGCGGTTGGGACCGAGACCCGCACCGGCAATGTCGGCAGCAAACGACTGCGCTGACCCCGACGCCGAATCCGACCGCCATTGCTTGCGGAGGTTCGATGACCCGAGCACCTCCGTTGCACCTGCACTCATGAGAATCTGCGCTCCGACCCCGATTGCCTTGCGGAAATGAGACTGGCCGTGGGCGGTGAGTGTGTAGTCCCATCGCGGTGAGCCGTCACGGCGGGTGCGAACCCCTCCGCCGCGCCCGGTG
>BDTL01000138.1 GCA_002898115.1 bacterium BMS3Bbin02
CCTGTGGGATCTCGCCGACCTCAATCCACAGCGAATCCACCTTACCGTCCCACCTCCGTACCGTCCTCGCAAACGAGGCGGTGACAGGTATCGAATCTGGACGCGGCGCCTTGAGGCCGACGAAGTTGACTTCGTTGACGACATCCCAACCGTCACACCCGAACGTGCAATTATCGATTCTGTAAACAACGGCCTCCAACAACGCTTCGTCGAACAAGCGATCGTCACAGCGCGCAACCGTCAACTCTTCGGCCGGGAGACAGAGACCCGCATCCGTCGATACCTCCAGGACCGGCTTTCACGGCCGTGACAGCACGTCGCCGTCGTCCCGCCCGCGACGTTCGAGGGCTCCAGCGATGGATCAGCGAATGGGCTACTGATACCTCGGAGACACAGGCGCGACTCCAACGTCGGATCGCTCTGATCGCGATCGCCGCGATGCTCGACAAGGCGCAGGACGCACACGGTGCCGCTCGATTCGTCGTCAAGGGCGGTTCAGCGCTCGAGTTGCGCTACGAGTCCGAGGCGCGGGCGTCGCGCGACATCGACCTTGAGTTCAGCGGATTGATCGAGGAGATCCACAGCGCTGTGACCACCTGCATCGATGTCGGCTGGGTCGGGTTCAGCGGCCGTGTCCTCGACCCTCAGCCGCTCTCAATCCCGTGGCCATCGGTCACGGGCCAACGACTGACCGTTGGACTCACGTATCTGGGTCGCCCCTTCGCAAGGGTCCCCCTCGAGGTCGTCACAAAGATATCCCCCGGGATCGAGTACGTCCCGTCACTCCGGCTAGATCCCGTGGGCCTCCCCTCTCCCGACCCGATCCCTTGCCTTTCGCTCCCCTATCAGATCGCCGAGAAACTACACGCGTGCACGGACCCGCTCGACGGAAAACGAACTAACGACCGTGTCAGCGATCTCATGGATCTGATCCTGATTGAGGATCTGAGCCCGAGTCTTGACTTTCTCGCAACACGAGATGCCTGTGTCGGTGTGTTCAGTGACAGATCGACGCACCCGTGGCCTCCCGTCGTATCTTTCCCGACAGAGCGCGATCAGATCTGGGACGCTCTCGTGGCCGACACCGGATTCTTCGTGGAAACCCTCACGGACGCAATCCAACGAGTGAACGACTTGATCTCCACAATCGACCGGGCCACGTGAGCGAATGCAAGAACACGGACGACCAACCGTTCCCCTGTCGACGCCGAGACAGTCGCAGACCGGACGGCGTCGATGAGGTCCGGTCTAGGTCGCTCTGCGTCTGAAACGATCGAGCACGAATGCTGCGAGCAGGTCGATCGCGCCGGCGAAAACGAACACACGCCCGGTGAGCATGTCGGAGTCTAAGACTGTCATCACCGAACCGACCGCAAGCATGGCTAGCCCTACCGCAGCTGACGGTTTCAAAAAGCTCAGACTCTGTGTCGCCAATTCCATCTCCTCCACGCTATGGAGGCAACGAGAGGTGCTGCCGCGCGTACGACCAATAATCGGGATGCAAGACGAATGATACCTATCGACCATGAGCGTGTCGCGAGATCTCATCGCACGATGCGCTCCGTCATTGCGGACCGCCGCGGAATGGTCGCCGTCGCCAACCTGTGCCGATGTTCTCGCCAGATCCAGTCGAGCCTCGACGCAGCGATACTTGACCCGAACCATCTCGAATTCGCCACCCATGCAGGTGTTGATGGACCGATCGCCGTCGGTACGCTCGACCGGGCTGCACAACAGCTCGACGAATTGGAGGGTATCGCCGAGATCTTCCGCACCGACCCAACGTTCGGCGCTCCCCACACCGCCTGGGCAGGTCTCAAGAAAGCCGCACCCGACCTGTTCGATTAATTCTGGCGATGAACTGAGCCGAACTCAGCCCCTCAGAGCGAAGACGACCTGATGCCACCCCTGCCATCGGATTGAGCGCCTCACGATGTCCGGGCGGGTTCAGGATCTCGAGGCAGCGAGTTCTGCGGTCACCGGAACGGACCTCCACGGCACGACAAACGCCGCGAGGAAGCCGATGTTGAGCAGCACGTTGGCTGGGGCACCGGCGGCGACCGAACCGACGCTGTCGGCGGCGAACCAGACCCAGGCGCCGGCCAGTGTCACTGTTCGCACGAGTTCGGGATCACGCGGGTACGCCTTGGCGACCAGGACAAGCAGTGCGGTGCCGAATCCGAGCATGACGCCCCCGAGAACCGCGGACATGATCCGCATCTCCGGCGTGACGACCTGGCCTCCGTCGATTGGCCACAAGACCAGGTCGATGAGGAACAACGCCGGACCCGACGTCGCCGGAATTGACGCAAGCCCAATCACGGCACCGAACACAATGAAGAGCCATGCGCCGAGGTTCTTCCACGGATCCGCTTTGACGTTTTCCATCCCAACTCCCTGTTGATTGACGTATCGATTGGCTCCCAGTGTCCCGCCCGGTGGGGTGTTCAGCAATTACCTGTCAGGTAAGTGCCCAACGTCTGGCGTGTGCGTATAGTCGGTTTACCGGAAGGAGATCGTCCATGGAAACGACGTTTGGTCCAGCGCTCAAGGAGTGGCGCAATGTCAGGAGGGTGAGCCAGCTTGATTTGGGGGCGTTGGCGGGTGTGTCCGCTAGGCACATCTCGTTTCTTGAGACGGGGAGATCCAAGCCGAGCCGGGAGATGGTGCACCACCTAAGTGAGTACCTCGAAATTCCCCTCTCGGAACGAAACACCCTCCTCCATGCCGCCGGGTTCGCGGCCACCTACCGCGCCCGAGATCTGAGCGACGACGAGATGGCGCAGGTCCGGGCGGCGATCGACTGGACCCTGGATCGCCACGATCCGTTCCCCGCGCTTGCGCTCGACCGGCACTGGACCGTCGTTCGAGCGAACATCTCGGCGAAGATCATGATCGGCGCGATCGGGTTGAGCGAAGGTGAGAGCATGCTCAGCGCCATCACGGATACCGCACGCATGGAGGCCGCCATTGCGAACTGGGCCGAGGTCGCCCAGCATCTGATAGTCAGACTCCGCACCGAGAGCACATTTGTCGGTGGGGATCCGATCCTCGAAGCGACTGCGAACCGGATGGTCGAGGAACGCCAGACACGTTGGCCGGCGCGCCCCGAATCACTCCAGGCGGTGGTTCCGATTCAGTTCAGGGCCCAAGACATGGTGCTGTCATTGTTCAGCACGATCGCCCAGTTCGGCACCGCGGAGGACATCGCCCTGGCGGATCTCCGTATCGAGATGTACTTCCCCGCCGACGATCAGACACGGCAGGTCCTCATGGGCATGGCAAACACCACTTGAATCAAGGCGTGGGCCACGATCTTGTCACTGCGCGGCTGCGGTCGCTCGGCGCCCAAGGTCCCGTGCTCAGGACTCCGGTTGTCTCACCAGACGGAAAATGGTCGCTCCCTGCCAC
>BDTL01000139.1 GCA_002898115.1 bacterium BMS3Bbin02
GCGGCCTCGAAACACTCCGTCTGCCCAATCGCCTCGGCCTCGATCAACCCCAGCTCGTAGATATGCGACAGCAACGGCGACATGCCGTGATACCGCAACCCACCTGCATGGATCGGGTCGGGTACGAAATCGTGACCCAGGGTGTGCATCTTCACCAGCGGTGTCATACCAGCCGTGTCACCCGAGTCATAGGCGTACACACCCTTGGTGAACGAAGGGCACGCTGTCGGTTCGACCGCTCTGATCGTCGGGTTGATTCTTCCCGCTAGTTTCTCCCGCAGGAACGGGAACGTGAGACCCGCGAAGTTCGAGCCACCCCCTGTGCAACCAACCAGAACATCGGGTGTGTCGCCTGCCTTCTCCATCTGGAGCAGCGCTTCCTCACCGATGATCGTCTGATGCAGCAGCACATGGTTGAGCACGCTTCCAAGCGCATATCGGGTTTCCGGGTCCTGAGCTGCCATCTCGACGGCTTCGGAGATCGCAATCCCAAGTGAACCCGGACTGTCGGGGTCTTGAGCGAGGATGGCACGACCTGCCTCGGTGAGCGACGACGGGCTGGAATGCACGGTGGCGCCCCAGGTCTCCATCATCGACTTGCGATACGGCTTCTGCTCAAACGAAGCGGCGACCTGCCAGACCTCGCAGTTGAGTCCGAATAGGCCGCAGGCGAAAGCAAGAGCACTCCCCCACTGGCCTGCACCGGTTTCAGTCGTGAGGTTCTTCACACCCTCCTGGGCGTTGTAGTACGCCTGGGGAACCGCGGTATTCGGCTTGTGCGACCCGGCCGGGCTCACGCCTTCGTACTTGTAGTAAATCTTCGCGGGTGTATCGAGCGCCTTCTCCAGCCGACGGGCCCGGTAGAGAGGAGAGGGTCGCCACAGCCGGTAGATATCGAGGACCTCGCCGGGAATATCGATGTAACTGTCGGTGCTGACCTCTTGCATGATCAGCGCCATCGGGAACAGCGGCGCAAGATCCTCAGGTCCGATGGGTTCGTGGGTTCCGGGGTGAAGCGGAGGAGGAGGAGGCGCGGGTAGGTCCGGGATGATGTTGTACCACTGCGTGGGCATTTCGGATTCGTCCAGCAGATATTTGACGGTATCACCCATGGGAAATCCTCAGTTAGCGTGGAGCGATCCTACAGGAATCGTCCTCTCGATGAGATTCCCGCTCAGATCAGCCGTGACGGGAGTGCCTCATGCTGCATGGGCAACATGGCCGGTGTCGCACATCGGGCAGATCCCGATGCAGCGATCAACAACCTCGAATGAGAAGGCCTCCGACAAGAGCGCTTCTGCACGGTCGAGCGTACGACTGGTGCGGGCTGTGGCTGGGTGATCTGTTGGCATTGCTGTGACGGTTTTCGTATCCATGCCCGTACCGTATCTCGTGGGTATGACAAGAAACGCACCCGATTCCCCTCTGGAGCACGCCGCGGTTGGCACGGAAGTAGTCTGGGCCAGGAACGCCAATGCAAGGATGGAGACATGAGTCACGGGATTGAACACATCGATGTCAATGGTTGGCTTCCAACGGCGACCATCCACAATGGCATTGCGTACCTGTCGGGAGTCGTGCCGGCCGAAGGCACCTCTGTTGCCGCCCAAACCCGATCGGTGCTCGACCAGATCGACGGACGCCTTGCCCGCTGCGGGACATCAAAGAAGTATCTCCTTGAGGTGTCCATCTGGTTGTCGGACATCAGCACATTTGGTGAGATGAACCCGGTGTACATCGAGTGGCTCCATGGCATCCCACCTCCCGCCCGTGCCTGCGTCGAAGCCAAACTCGCCAGGCCGGAATGGACGGTCGAGATCCGCGTCAACGCGGTTGTCCCGAAGTAGTTCTCATGCGTGTTGCTGTACTCGGTGGCGGTGTGATCGGGGTCACGACCGCGTATGAACTCATGAAGGCCGGTATCGATGTCACCGTGTTCGAAGCGGGTCCGACAGTCGCCACTGAAGCGTCGGCGGCGAATGCCAGCCTGGTGACACCGGGTCACGCCGTCGTGTGGAACGCGCCTCAGGCGCCATTTCGTTACGCATCGACACTCTTTAAGCCGAAGGCCCCTGTCGGGTTTAACCCGTCTGTGTTCGTGCGCTCGATCCCCTGGGTGACCAGCTTCCTACGTAACAGCACATCACGTCGTTCGTCGGCCGCCACGACAGCGATCACCCGTCTCGCGCTGTCCAGCGCCCACCAACTCAAGGATCTGCTCGATGAGACCGGTTTCGATATCGATGCAGCAGATCGTGGGGTTCTCTACTGGCACAACTCGGAGAAGGACCTGGCTAACGAGCAACACCATTGCGACTTCCTCGTCTCGGAAGGGATCGACGCCGAGATCATCGACGGTGACGCACTGCTCGCCCTCGAACCGGCGTTCGGGCGATCCGAGACGCCGCCGGTCGGGGCGCTCCACGTCCGCGACGACTTCACCGGCGACTGCCGTCTCCTCACAGAGAAGCTCGCCGAATCCATCGAGGCAGCGGACAATGGCCACATCACCCTCGACACCACAGTCTCGAAGGTCGAGGTCGGTGACGGCGGCATTGCAGTAATAGCCCCTTCCAAGACCGAGTTGTTCGATAACGTCGTCGTGTGTCTCGGTGCCGCAACCGGGACGTTCCTCAACCTCCACAATGTCCGCATCCCGATTGCCCCGGTCAAGGGCTATTCGATCACTGCCACGGTGACCGACCAGGCGATGCTCCCGACAATCGGCGGCGTCGATTTCGCCGAGTTCTGTGCGATTACTCCGTTAGGTGATCGGCTTCGGGTAACTGCGGTCGCCCGCTTTGAGGGATACGACACGTCATACGCACCATCCAATTTTGAAACCCATCGTCGAGTTGCAGACAGCGTCTTCCCCGGCCTTGTCGACTGGGACAGCCCCCTCAATGAGTGGGCAGGGCTTCGCCCCATGTCATCGGATGGCAAGCCCACCATCGACGCGGTCCCCGGAACGTCCGGACTCTGGGTGAACGCCGGCCACGGCTACCTCGGCTGGACGCTGTCGATGGCGTCGGCAGACATCATCACAAGGAAGATGCTCGGCCGGGATCTCCCCCGGGGAACAGAGGCCTTCGCCTACCGCTGGTAGGGCACTTCTGCCTACATCCTTCACGTCCGTTTGAACAGAATCTCGGGACGGCAAAAAGAATCCCTTGACATTACAGCCGAATGGAGGGTCTACATTGACGCTTATGCGAGGGAACGCCCTCGAAACGCACGGCCTGACTCTGTCGTAGTCGTGTGTCCACAGATGAACGGAACTATCAATGCGTGACCCAGTATGTGAAATGGAGGTGGGCGCCGAATCGCTCACCGCGGACGGCTACCCCGATGTCGGGTTCTGCTCGGAGCACTGCCGCAGTGCCTTCGTTGCCGATCCGGATAAGTATCTGACGGATGACCACGAGGGCGAACTCCAGATCGAAACCATCGATGTAGTAAAAGAGCCGGCTCTCGTCGGAGCTCCAGCAGCAGCCTCAGGAAGCTCCGAGACGGTCCATCTTGCAATCGCAGGCATGACCTGCTCTTCGTGTGTCGCGACCATCGAGAAAGTACTAGCAGCAACTCCCGGCGTTATCGACGCTCGGGTCAACTTTGCATCCGAAGAAGCGACCATCGAGGTCAACGACGTTGCGATCGACGCGTTGACCGCGGCCGTCGCCGGTGCCGGGTACACGGCAAGGGTGGTTGACGACGATGTCGACGACGGTGACGCCGAGGCTGAAGCCAGGGAAAAGCTCTATCGAACACTGCTCCGCAAGTTCTGGTTCGCAGCGATCGTCTCGCTGCCGGTCGCATACTTTTCCTACCCCGAGCTGTTCCCCGGCATCCCTGCAAAGGGTTCGACCGCCCTCAATCTGATTTGGGGGGCGATGGCTCTGCTGACCCTGCCGGTGATGTTGTGGTCCGGTGGCCAGTTCTACACGGGTGCATGGTCGGCGTTCAAACACCGGTCGGCAAACATGTACACCCTGATAGCGACGGGGATTACTGCAGCGTGGCTCTACTCGACCACCGCGTTGCTGTTCCCGGGATTGTTCCCTGAGGAGCGATTGCGTGATGTCTTCTTTGACGTGACGGCGGTCGTGACAGCCCTCGTCGTGTTGGGGATGGCGCTCGAAATCAGGGCCCGCGCAAAGACCTCTGAGGCCCTCAAGAAGCTGATCGGCATGCAGGCCAAGACGGCACGGGTTGTCCGAGACGGCGAGGAAGTCGACATTCCGATCGAGGCCGTCGTTGTCGGTGACATTATTGTTGTTCGTCCCGGGGAGAAGATTCCTGTTGATGGTCTGGTCGTGAGTGGTGCGTCCGCTGTCGATGAGTCCATGGTGACAGGAGAGCCGATCCCCACCGAGAAAACCGCAGGCGACTCGGTCATCGGTTCGACCATCAACAAGAGCGGCAGTTTCCGTTTCGAAGCCACCCGGGTCGGTAAGGATACGATGCTGTCGCAGATCATCCAGATGGTTCGCGATGCCCAGGGTTCCAAGGCCCCGATTCAGCGCACCGTTGACAAGGTTGCGGGTTACTTTGTCCCGGCTGTGATGATCGTCGGCGTTCTGACATTTATGACCTGGTACACCTTTGGGCCGAACCCGGCGCTGTTGTATGCCGTCATCACCACCGTGACGGTGCTGGTTATTGCGTGCCCGTGCGCATTGGGCCTGGCAACGCCGACGTCACTGATGGTCGGTATCGGCAAGGGCGCCGAAAACGGCATTCTGATCAAGTCCGGTGATGCGCTTGAGACCGCACACCGAATCACGACCGTCGTACTCGACAAGACAGGGACGGTCACGATGGGCAAACCATCTCTCACCGATGTGATTGCGCTTGGGAGCGTGGACGAGGACTCTCTCCTAACCCTGGCCGCATCGGCCGAGAAGGTTTCCGAGCACCCGCTGGGCGAAGCCATCGTCATCGGGGCCAAGGATCGAGGTCTCACGCTAAGCGAACCTGAGACCTTCCTGGCAACACCGGGACATGGTATCGAAGGCACCGTCGACGGCCGCCTCATTGTTCTCGGCAATCTCAAATACATGACCGACAAAGGCGTGGCCGCGGGTGCAGCCGAGTCTGTCATCGAACGACTCGCCGACGAAGGCAAGACCGCCATGGTCATTGGTGTCGACGGTGAACTCGGTGGGATTATTGCCGTCGCTGACACGATTAAGGAAGATTCGCTGGCGGCGATTCGTCGCATGCACGAGCTCGGTCTCGAAGTTGCGATGCTCACCGGCGACAACGTGCGCACCGCCCAAGCGATTGGCGCCAAGGTCGGGATCGACCGGATCCTCGCCGAGGTCCTCCCCGAGGACAAAGCAAACGAGGTCAAGAAGCTGCAGGCTGAAGGCAAGGTAGTCGCCATGGTCGGTGACGGCATCAATGATGCGCCGGCGTTGGCCCAGGCCGACGTCGGTCTGGCCATGGGTACCGGCACCGACGTTGCCATGGAATCCGGAGACATCACCCTGGTCAAGGGAAGTTTGACAGGTGTTGTGACCGCCATCGAGCTTTCTCAAGCAACAATGCGTAATATCTACCAGAACCTGTTTGGGGCGTTTGCGTACAACACGCTCGGGATTCCCATCGCAGCCGGTGTGTTTTTCCCGTTCTTCGGCCTGCTACTGAGTCCACTTCTCGCCGGAGCAGCGATGGCGTTCTCCTCGGTCACGGTGGTTACGAACGCAAACCGGTTGCGCCGTTGGCAGCCAACGCTCATGAAGGAGACCGTACGATGAATGTAGTTCTCGTAAACGTTGGTGGGCTTGCGCTCATCGCACTGATTGTCTGGTACTTCTGGCTCTCGTCAGGTTCCACAACAACCGCGGCGGTCACCGTCGGCGGTGTACAAGAGACCCGAATCGTCGTCAAGGGGGGCTACTCCCCCGACACGATTCGGGTCGAAGCAGGACGCCCGGTGCGTCTCATCTTCGACCGGCAAGAAGTAAGCCCCTGTTCGGAACGTGTCGTGTTTGACGCCTTCGGTGTCTCGGCCGAACTCCCCACGGGGAACGAAGTTCCGGTCGAGTTCACACCCACCGAACCCGGGGAGTACGAGTTTGCATGCCAGATGGGCATGCTCCGAGGAAAGGTAATCGTGTCATGAACCAGAGAACACCGTTGCAGAGACCGACCCCCGGAAGCATCGACTTTGAGGGGAGCGGCCAGCGGATCGGCACCGACTTGCGGGGCCACATTGATGTATCGAGAGACCGACCATGACCAAGCCAGGCTACGTCCGGAGCGCCATTGCACCTTCCCTCGCGGGCGCTCCGGGCGGGCCGACCCAACCAGCCACCGTTCTCCAAGCAGAGGGTATCACCAAGGCGTACCGCAACCGGCCCCGCAGAACTGAGAACCTGGTGCTCATCGGCGCCGACCTTTCCATTCAAGCCGGAGAGATCGTCGGACTCGTCGGCGAGAACGGTTCCGGAAAATCCACGTTGATGAAGATCCTTGTCGGATCCCTTGAGGGTGACGCCGGGCGAGTCGATATGCGCGGTACGTTCGGATACTGTCCTCAGGACCCACTTCTCTACGAGCGGCTCACACCCGACGAACACTTCGAGCTCTTCGGAGAGGCCTACGGCCTGGACCGGTCAACAATCTACGCCAACCGAGACAATCTGTACGACGTGTTCAACTTTGAGCGATACCGCGACATGAGAGTGGAAGAACTCTCCGGTGGTACGCGCGCAAAGCTGAACCTCGGCCTCGCGTTGCTCCACGACCCAGACATAATTCTCCTCGACGAGCCGTATGCCGGGTTCGACTGGGACACCTACCTGCGTTTCTGGAACCTTGCGGTGGAACGCCGCGATGCCGGGCGGGCGGTACTCATCATCAGTCACTTCGTAGTCGACGAAGAGCGCTTCGACCGAGTCATACACCTCCGCGACGGAAAGACCGTCTGATGAAAGGCATGACTCGACTCACGGTAGGTTATCTTGCCGAATACGCTCGAAGACCCGTGAATGTAGCTCTCCTGGTCCTGGTTCCGTTGGTTTTCGTCATGCTCGCATCCGGGTCAATCACCGATTTCGCGTCTATCGTCGGAGGGATAGAGGATCCCGGTCAGCTAGCCGCTCCCACCGCCGGTTGGGCCGCCGCCTTCCTCGCAGGCGTGGCGGGGTTTTTCCACGTGCTCGGATCACGCGACACGGACCGTCGCCTCGCTAACGCGGGGATGGGTGCGTGGAAGGTGACCTTCGCTCGTCTGGTGTCGGGCCTCGGACTGGCGCTCCTGGCGTCGGCCGCAGCCATCATTGCACTCGCGTTGAGGACCGGCCTCGACGACCCCGTCCGCACGATCGTCGGCACGGTCATGACTGCGGTTATCTATCTCGGCATCGGGATCGCCATCGGCGCCGTGATCCGAAACGAGATAAACGGTTCTTTGATCGTGATTTTCATCTGGATGTTGGACGTGTTCCTAGGTCCCGCAATGGCGGGGGGTACCGTTGCCCTAAGCCGTGTGTTCCCATCGCATTTCGTCACCTTGTACATTCTCAATACTCCATCGTCCTACGCAGGCCCCCTGGGTGATCTCGGATGGGTCCTCGTGTGGACGGTCGGCGCCTTGACGCTTGCCGCGCTGATCTTCGGCGCAGCCACCGCAACTCGTCGCAAAGTGACAAAAGCACCAACACCGCGCCGGGCCGCTCGGGGACGTCTCAAAGCGGGACTCCGCTACGGGTTGCGTGACAATCGGCGAAACGTTGCCCTGTGGGTCTTGCTCGTGGTTCTACCGGTCTTCTTCATTTCGCTGAGCTTCTACATCACCCCCGACGATCCGGCACCGGTCGAGCTGATCATTCGGGGAATCACGCAGATCAAAGTGTTGTCGATGATCAATGTCCATGGCGCAATCATGGTGCCGATAACCATTGCATTCCTCGCCGGCCTCACTGGAATGTTCGTCGTCCAAGGTTCTCTCGAGGCGGACGCCCGATTGGCTTTGGCGGGGTTCCGCCCGCGTGAGATTCTGGCCTCGCGCCTCGGTGTCATAGCGCTTGCAGGCGTCTTGACCACGGTTGTCTCTCTCGCTGTTACTGCTATCGACTTCGTCCCGCAAAGTTGGCTGTGGTTCGCAGTCGGAAACGGTCTGGTCGCCGCAACCTATGGCATGGTCGGCGTCGTCATTGGCGCACTCTTCGGGCGGGTCGGAGGCCTCTATCTCATGTTTCTCATTCCCTTCGTGGATGTCGGCATCGCGCAGAACATCATGTTCTCCGCGGCGCCCCCCGGATGGGGCTCGGTTCTACCTGCCCGCGGTGCAGTGCAAGTGTTGATTGACGGTGCGTTTACCCCCACTTTTGACCGCATGGGCGCCCTGTTGCTTGCGGTCGGATGGCTCGTTGTTCTCACAGCTGTCGGAGCTGAGATCGTGCGACGTATCGCTGAACCAAAGAGGGCATGAGCCATGGAAACTCGACTAGCGGTACAACACGATCGCCGGTCGAGTTCCGCCACGCACCCGTCAAATGATCGGAGGACAAGCTGATGTCGGCCGAAACCACGGTGATCGGCGCAGGGCCGGCGGGTCTCGTCGCTGCGCTGACCCTGGCCCGCCAGGGTCACGAGGTGCGTGTCTTCGAAAAGGCTGAGACCGTTGGTCACCGCTTTGCTGGAGATTTCCAGGGCCTGGAGAACTGGTCTTCATCTCTCGGAGTCATCGAACGTCTGCGTCAGCTCGGAGTGGAACCGACCTTCGATCAGCATCCGTTCCACGAAGTGACGTTCTACGACCGGAAACTGCGTCCAACTATTGCACGCACGAAGGAACCCCTCTTCCACCTCGTGCGACGCGGACCCGACTCGGGCTCCCTCGACCGCGCTCTGCTGGACCAAGCGAGAGCCGCCGGGGTAGATGTTTTGTTGGGCCAGGCAGCACCCCGCGCCCGTCGCGGCGATATTGTTGCCATCGGACCGCGTTTTGCTGACGGAATCGTCACGGGATACGTTTTCAGCACTTCTCTCGAGGACCAGGCGCATTGCATCATCTCGAACGAATTCGCACCCGCAGGTTATGCCTACCTCTTGATCTGCGACGGTCGGGCCACCTTGGCCACCTGCCTGTTTCGCGGTCACCAATCCTGGAGCGATGCGCGGTTGCGAGCATCGGAGACATTCCGTCGGCTGGTTCCCGGCCTGGATCTCACCGACGCTCGACCGTTTTCGGGATACGGATCGGTCTTCGGATCTGCACGATTCACCGACGAGGCAGGGCGCCTTTTTGTTGGCGAAGCCGCGGGACTTCAGGATCCGGAATGGGGGTTCGGCATGTGGTTTGCAATGGAGTCGGGTCAGTTGGCTGCACAGTCGCTGCTTGCGGGCTTCGACTATTCGCCTGCCGCACAAGCAAGGTTCGAGCCGATTCGAAAGGCTGCTTTCGCCAACAGGTTTATCTACGAACGAATTCCTGCAATGGCTGTGCCACTGTTGCTGCGACGCGCAGCATCTTCCTCTGACCTGGTACGACACCTCAGACGCCACTGGACCCCAACACGTCTCAAGTCAGCACTCACCCGAGTTGTGTTGCCATCGTTTAGCCGCACGCGATTGCAACACCGAGATCGTTCATGCCACTCCACGAGTTGCGACTGTGTGTGGTGCTCTCATGGACCGACGATGCACGGTATTGACTGATGTGCAGGACACCGTGGTCCGCTGCTGCTCGGACCAAGGGGTGGAGCCGCACGGTTGGGCCACGGTGCCTACGGGCACCGCGGCTCAACCGTTGCGTGGCTTTGTACCACACCGCAGAAAGGTTGCATGGGACCTCTAGAGGGCGCCCCTTTCAGACAGCATCGCAGCAATCCGCCTCTCGTACCCATCCAGAATGCCGCCGAGTACAGCTGGCCGCCCCATCGCGGTGACCGCCGCTCTCCCGACCGGGCCGAGCTTGGTCGCTCCAGTGAAGCGCATGGCGATCTGTGTTCCGTACGGCGACTCTTCAATGGACCATGTCCCGATCACACTCTCAAAGATGGCGCGGAACGCTCCCGGATGACTCGCAACATCAACGGTTCTCAGACTTTGTAGGCGGGTTCCTTGCTCGCCGTCCATCCATCTACCGTGCCGCATTCGGGGAACAGGTAGCCAGCCTCTTCGCGTTCGTGGGCCTCGGTCGCGCTTCAAGTGACGCTAGACGAATCCGATCCGTCTGCCCCGCAGCGCGGTGGTGAGCGTGGAATGGTGTCCCATTGCACACCCACCGCCGCATCCCCGCAGGTTCGGCGATTAGTTGAGCGCCTCGGCATCGGGCCCGAAGATCACCTCAAGCTTGGCGAGCTGTTCTGGAGCGAGCGACGTGGTACCCGGTGTGATGGTCACGGAACCCGTTGCGGAGAAGACCGACGTCAACCCGGCCTGAAACGTGTCTATCGGATCTGATCCGAGCACGCACAGGCGGACCGTGTGGACCCCACCGGAAACTTCTACCGCTGTCGAGGTAGAAATTGTTCCCTGAGAGATATTCCCATCCAGGAACATGATCCCGTAGGAGCCCGGGATACCGTCGACCGGGACAATCAACCAACCGCCGCATGGATCTGACCCGGGGGCATCAATAGTCAGCCACGACTGTACGAGGTCGTTGGTACCTCCCTGATCTGCCTGCACCATCGAGGAGAGTTGCAGAACACCGGATCGCGACGTATTCACGGTGAGTGTAAGAACCTCGAGCAGCGTCAACGCGGCGGCGCTCGGGCATGCGGTGCCCTCACACGCAGCTCCGTCGATGGGGTTGGTGTAGTAGGAACCAGTCCATCCATCAAGGAAGTTCGAGTCTTCAGCCATCACTGCAGTCGCAGCATCGACTACCTGGTTGACGGAAAGGCGGCGCATGAAGGCTGCCATTTGTTCGCGGGTCACGTTGTCTGACGGGCAGAACTCGGTGTTTCCCGGGGGGTTACATCCCTGGGTGATTCCGTTGTCCGCCAACCATTTGATATCGCTATGGAAGATGTTGGTGTCCGGTACGTCGGTGAAACCATCGTTTCCGTACGCTGCAATCGGGCCAAGCACCCCCACTACCATCGCTAGTGACAGCACGATACGGATGGATCGTCGTTTGAGAAGTTCTTTCATTGTGTTCCCTTCCTGCTCGTTGTTCGGTATACACGAGCCCGGTTACAGACTACAGGTACATCCCATGGTGTCGCGTGACTGTGTGTCGGTTTGCGAAACCACCAACCGATCAGGTGCGGTGGAAGCGTAGGTTCCGGTAAGCGCCGCGGTCCCCGCACCAACACCATGTAACACCGGTCGAGGACTGGGATCAGGTTGCCCGGCGATGTCGCGTCGGTTGGTAGGCTTCAGGTTTCAGGACATTACGTGACCCCCTTCCTCGCCCTCACCGGCGCCCTCATAGTTGGATCATCGGACTTCATCGGCGGGTTCCTTGCACGCCGCACATCGGTCTATCGCGTCGCATTCGGGGAACAGGTAGCGAGCCTGGCCGCATTCGTGGTCCTCGCCCCGATGGTTCCGACGGCTCGCGTCACGACGACGGACCTTGTGGGCGGAGTCGTCGCCGGGCTGGGCGTTGTTATCGGGCTACTCGCACTCTATATCGCATTCCAGTTGGGACCCATGAGCGCCCTCGCCCCTATCGCCGCGGTCGTTGGTGCCCTCGTATCTGCCGCTGCCGGTGTTCTAGAGGGCGACTCTGTCACCGTTGCCCTGGCCGTCGGTGCGGTCCTCGCCCTATCAGGAGTCGTCTTGGTAACCCAGGATCGTGATGCAGCAACATCGTCGACGAATGTCAGCTCCAGGGCAGTTGCCATGGCAATTCTTGCAGGGATCGCGTTCGCAGCGTTCTTTGTGGGACTCTCCCGAACGTCATCTGACGCCGGAGTGTGGCCGCTCGTGGCCGCTCGGATTGCCGGCGTCCCCGTCATCGGCGCTCTTGTGTGGCACCACACACGTGGATTTCTTGTCGAACGCGAACATCGGCGATTGAACATTGCAGGAGGTTTGATTGGTGCGCTTGCAACAGTCCTGACCATGATCGCTCTCCAACGAGGTCCGGTTGTCCAGGCAGTCGTGCTCGGTGCTCTCTATCCGTTTAGCACCGTCGTGCTTGCGAGGAGCATTCTCCACGAGTCCCTTCGGCCGGTGCAGTGGGTGGGCGTGGCGTCCGCTCTCATCGGCATTCCGCTCATTGCGATCGGCTAGCGCTGCCCGCCGCGCGACAACAGAGCCACGATCGTTAGCCCGGTCACTCGATTGTCGAGTCAATGATGATCGGCGGCCCGGCGGCCAGGACAAATATTCCGGGGAGACCTGCCGTTTCGAATCGTTCGCTGATGTTGCGCCTGAGAACTGAGTCCCGAATGATCATGGTTCCCGTGCGATTGTTTGAGACAAAGAAGATCGCGCCACCACCCTCGCGAGCGTTGCTGTCGTAGATTGCTGTACCGTCGAGCACGAGATGAATCAGGTTCCCGTCGAGATACACCGATCCACCGTTGCCGCCCCCCGGGGTGCCTGGCCGTTGCGGGTTCGCACCGATCCCGATCGCGTTGTTGTCGGAGAACAAGCTATTCGTTATGGTCCACGACACTCCGATACCGGCGGTTCCGCCACCATTGCTGCATTCGTTGCCGAAGCCTGGAGCGCCGCCAAATGTGCTGTTCGTCACGTAGATCGGAAGGTTGTTGTACTGGCTGAACACCCGTACTGCGGCGCCGGCGACGTCAGGGCCGAACTCGGTGCACGTGTTGTTGAAGAATCCCACATTGACGATCTTGAACCGTCCCCCACGTACCCACACAGCCCCGCCACCTGCCGAAAGATCCTGGCCCGTCGTCATCCCGCGCACGAAGTTGATGTTCTGAATGGTTAACCGGGGAGTCGACTGGTTCTGACACTGCGGACTTGTCCACACCAGAGCCGGGTCACAGGTGTTCATGTAGAGGATTCGGCGCTGTCCCATCCCCGACAACGTCACCAGTCCTCCACCGTCGATGACTACATCTGGATTGGCGTCGTTGAATACCTGGGCTGTGGCGGTCATCTCGATAAGGACGGGATCGGGTCCGCAATTGAAGGTGATCGTGCCGCCCTGGGCGACGGCGGCGACCACGGCTTGAGACGTGCAGCTTGCCGGAGTGCCATTGCCGATCACCGTATCCGGATCCGAGATAGATTCCGCGCGACCCTCGATCGGCACCGGTGAGTTCCCGTCCGGGTTGCCGATCGGGGGGCAGATCGACTGCACGACCGCGCACTGCTCACCCAATGTGCCAGGCGGACGTGGTGGTGGAGTGTTGGGAGTAAGCCCAAGCGCCCGCGTCAGGAAGGTTGCCATTTGACCGCGGGTGACCGGGGACTCGGGGCAGTACCGATCGTTGGCCGGCGGGTTACACCCCGCCGTGATATCGGCCTGGGCCAAGCGGCGAATCGAATCTTCAAAGACAGAGAAGTCATCGTCGACAAAAGGATCGGACCCTGTTGCCGGTGCGAGGTCGAGCGCGCGGGTGAGAAATGCCGCCATCTGTCCACGAGTGACGGGCTCATCAGGGCAAAAGCGAGTGTTTAGCGGAGGATTACATCCCAGGGTGATACCGGCTTGTGCGATCCGCTCGATGGATT
>BDTL01000140.1 GCA_002898115.1 bacterium BMS3Bbin02
TGGGGACTGCATTGCGTCGAAATCGGGAGGGTGTTGGTGCTGGTAGCCTATGGCGCAGCGCCAGCCAACCCGGAGGACCTTCGTGGAAATCGAGATCGGTATCGCCAAGTCAGGTCGACGAGCTTGGGGGTTCGATGATATCGCGATCGTGCCATCACGACGTACCAGAGATCCTGAAGACATCGACCTGTCGTGGGAGATCGATGCTTTCACGTTCGACCTACCAATGATGGCTTCGGCGATGGACTCGGCGGTCTCGCCGACGACCGCTATCGCCCTTGGCGAGCTTGGCGGTGTCGGGGTGCTCAACCTTGAGGGCCTCTGGACCCGGTACGAGGACCCTACCGCGGTGTATGCAGAGATCGCAGCCGCGTCTACCCAAGAGGCGACACGCACTATCCAGAAGGTGTATCAGGCGGATGTCCAGCCGGATCTCATCACCCAGCGGGTGCAAGAGATCAAAGCCGGTGGTGTTCTCGCCGCGGGAAGCCTCACACCTCAGAACGTATCGAGGTACTACGACTACGCAGTTGCGGGGGGTCTCGACCTTCTTGTCATTCAGGGAACCGTCGTTTCGGCCGAGCATGTCTCGACCCGGTCCGAGCCACTTGACCTGTTCAAGTTCATCGGCGGCTCCGACCTTCCTGTCATCGTCGGCGGTTGCGCCTCGTATGCAGGTGCGTTGCATTTGATGCGCACCGGTGCGGTCGGGGTCCTCGTCGGCGTCGGTCCCGGGGCCGCATGTACCTCTCGTGGTGTGCTCGGAATCGGTGTTCCCCAAGCAACAGCTATCGCTGACGCTGCCGGCGCGCGTATTCGTTACCTTGAAGAGACCGGCCGATACGTCCACATCATCGCGGACGGAGGCATGCGTACGGGGGGCGACGTTGCCAAGGCGATTGCCTGCGGCGCTGACGCCGTCATGCTCGGCTCGCCGATTACGGCAGCGCAGGAGGCGCCCGCTCAGGGGTATCACTGGGGTATGGCGACCTTCCACCCGGAACTGCCACGTGGCACGCGGATCCATACCGGCCAGCTTGGGACGCTCCGCGAGATCTTGATCGGACCGGCCCACGAAAACGATGGCCGCCGCAATCTTTTCGGAGCTCTTCGAGTTTCGATGGCCACGACCGGATACGCCAACGTCAAAGAGTTCCAAAAAGCCGAAGTCATGGTGGCGCCGGCGATTCAGACCGAAGGAAAACGTCTCCAACAGAGTCAAAACGTCGGGATGGGGTAGTCGGGATGTCATCCCCCGCAGGGCATGCGTCGACGGGAGACTTCGACAAGGTAATCGTGATCGACTTCGGCGCGCAATATGCCCAGCTGATAGCTCGCCGTGTGCGCGAAGCTCATGTGTTCTCCGAAATCGTGCCACACGACATCACGGCACAGAGCGTCCGCGACCATGATCCTGTCGGGATCATCTTGTCGGGCGGACCGGCATCCGTCTACGTCGAGGGAGCCCCGGAACTCGATGCCGAGATCTTTCAGCTCGGTATCCCGATACTCGGCATCTGTTACGGCCACCAGGTGATGGCGCAGGCCCTTGGTGGTGTTGTCGAAAGCAACGATGTTGCCGAGTACGGGCGTACGGAACTCACTGTGGAGGCGGGATCAGAGATCCTGCGCGATCTTCCGGAGAACCAGGACGTGTGGATGAGCCATCGCGACGCCGTGTCCGCTGCTCCCGCAGGTTTTAGTGTGGTCGCCTCGACGCCCGATTCGCCGGTCGCCGTGATGGAGAGCCGGGAGCGTCGTCTTTACGGCGTTCAGTTCCATCCAGAGGTCGGTCACACACCCCGCGGTCAGGACATGTTCAAGCATTTCCTCTACAGCGTGTGTGGTGCTCGTCCTAACTGGACCCACGTCGGCATTATTGAGCGGTCGGTTGAGGCGGTCCGCGAAGCCGTTGGCGATGCTCAGGTGATCTGTGGACTCTCCGGTGGCGTCGATTCGTCAGTCGCGGCTGCTCTGGTCCACAAGGCAATCGGGGATCAACTGGTTTGTGTGTTTGTGGACCATGGGTTGATGCGTGAAGGAGAAGCCGAGCAAGTGGAGGCGACCTTCGGGTCTGCGTTCCATATGAATCTCATCCATGTCAAGGTCGAGGATCGGTTCCTGGAAAAACTCGCCGGGGTTACCGACCCCGAGGAAAAGCGCAAGGCAATCGGCGAAACCTTCATCCGGGTGTTCGAGGAGGTCGCCGCCAGCATCGACGGTGCTCAGTTCCTCGTCCAGGGCACGCTGTATCCGGACGTCATCGAGTCCGGTACGAAGGACGCCGCGAAGATAAAGTCTCATCACAACGTCGGCGGGCTTCCCGACGACATGACCTTCGAGCTCATAGAGCCGTTGCGTGACCTGTTCAAGGATGAGGTTCGTGCCATCGGTGAGGAGCTCGGTCTTCCTGAGGAAATCGTCCAGCGACAACCGTTCCCAGGACCCGGCCTTGGTGTGCGTATCGTCGGTGAAGTGACCAAGGAGCGTCTCGACATCCTGCGAGCAGCCGACGCAATCGTTCTTGAGGAGGTTCGTCGAGCGGGTCTCTACCACGAGCTGTGGCAGTCGTTCGCCGTGCTACCGGCGATTCGGTCGGTTGGTGTGCAAGGTGATGTGCGCACATACGCTTACCCGATTGTCATCCGCGCCGTGACGAGCGATGACGCAATGACCGCGGACTGGGCCCGGATCCCCTTCGATGTGCTCGAACGAATGTCATCGCGAGTGATCAACGAGGTACCCGGCATCAATCGCGTGACCTACGACATCACGTCCAAGCCGCCCGGCACTATTGAGTGGGAGTAGGTGTGTCGGCCGCTTTCCATCTCGCGTTTCCGGTGAGAGACATCGAATCGACGCGAGTGT
Source organism: bacterium BMS3Bbin02 (assembly GCA_002898115.1). GTDB lineage: Bacteria > Actinomycetota > Acidimicrobiia > Spongiisociales > UBA5794 > BMS3BBIN02. The sequence goes on from BDTL01000140.1 coordinate 2,869, forward strand.
TCTATCGAGACGTTCTTGGCTGTGCGATTGGCCGTGAGACAGACCGTTGGATTGACATCGATTTCTTCGGCAACCAGATTTCGGCGCATGTCACCGAAGTCAAACAGCCATCCATGACGTCCGTGGTTGACGGCGTCGAGGTGCCGCTGCGGCATCTTGGCGCCCTGCTGGATTCATCATCGTGGCGGGTACTTGGCGAGCGGATAACGTCCCATGGTATCGAGTTTCTCATCCCCCCGACTCTTCGTTATGAAGGTAAGCCGGGGGAGCAGGGGACGATGTTTATCCAGGATCCGTCCGGGAACGGCATCGAATTCAAGACTTTTACGCACGACGATGAGGTCTTCGCCACGTCGTCGTGACGTCCTGCCGGCCATGCTCAAGTCCGCGGCCGGTACATAGCCGAGCGTAGTATCCGGCAATGGTCCGTCCGTATCGCCCCGTAACCTATGTTCTTGCAGCTCTCGGCGTCTTCGGGGTGCTCTTTCTTGCCGGCGGGGTGTCAGGATGGTGGGCGCCCGCCGCCAACGAGCAGGCGATAGGCGAGATCTCCCGGTGGTGCGAGCGTGTCTCGGGCGGCATTCTGCGCGAGCCATCGAACACTCTGGGCAATCTCGGATTCGTCGTTGTGGGCCTGTCAATGTTCGTCGTTCTCGCCCGCGACACCAAAGCCGAACGACCCCGGACGAATCGATTCATCGGGAACCAGCCAACTGCCCTTCTCTACGCCGGCGCCGTCGTGTTCCTCGGACCGGGATCGATGGTCATGCACGGCAGCCACACCTTTTTCGGGGCGTGGTTGGACAACCTATCGATGGTTGCTTACATTCTCGTCCCGTGGATCTTCAACCTGGCGATTCTCGGTCGCTGGAAGGATCGCAGATTCTTCATCGTGTACGGATCGACCCTGACAATCTACGCAGCCG